>NZ_CP143546.1:280000-335000 GCF_046237645.1 Rossellomorea sedimentorum | reverse complement strand
GAGGATGTTTACCAGGAGATTGGATATACAACCCCTGAGGAGGCAGCAAGTGAATTTGAAAACTATTTTAAACAGGATCTGAGATTGCCTCTTAGAGTACCGCCAATTCAGTTCACCCATATCCTGGGACGGTTCAATAATTTAAACGGGGATGAAAATGACTCTTTCGAAATAAAATACATTAATGAAAAGGCGCCAGATAATCATTACAAAATCACTATACGTCCTATCCCCCAGAAGCTTAAGTATACTGATGATGAAGTCATCAAAACCATTAAGCTCAAAGATGGCAGCAAGGCAGTTTATTTAGATCACTCAGGATTCAATGTCTTGGTATTTGAGAAAGACCATTGGCAATATATGCTCAGTGTGAATAAAAGCGTTTCAGCATTGATGCTTCCGGGAACTTTAGTCCAGATAGCCAATTCTATTGATTCTCCAGAAAATTAGCCAATGAAGAACGACTCGCCTTATCAACGAGTCGTTCTTGTTTGTTCCCCTATAGTCTTGCTTTTTCTTCTTCAGTAAATATCCTGGATCTGGTTAAAAATCTTAATCCTTCGGGTCCTTCAAGCGAAAACATGCCGCCTCTGCCCTTAACGACGTCAATGATTAACTGGGTATGTTTCCAGTAATCATATTGAGCTTTTGAGATATAGAAAGGGCAGCCATCGATGTGTCCAAGCAGGACATCACTATCACCTATCAGCATGTCTCCCTCTTGATAGCACATCGGCGAGCTTCCATCACAGCAGCCGCCGGATTGATGGAATAGCAACGGACCATGTTTTTCTTTCAGCTTTGAGATAAGATTTAACGCTTCTTCTGTCGCAACCACTTTTTCTACTTCGGGCATATTTATCCTCCTTTTTTGAGTCGAGGATTAAAAGAAACCTAATTTCTGAGGGCTGTAGCTGACAAGCATATTTTTTGTCTGCTGATAATGACTTAGCATCATCTTGTGGGTTTCCCTGCCGATTCCGGACATTTTGTAACCGCCGAAAGCAGCATGGGCCGGATAGGCATGATAGCAGTTGGTCCATACACGACCTGCTTCAATATTTCTGCCAAAACGGTATGCGGTGTTAATATCTCTGGACCAGATTCCGGCTCCTAATCCATAAAGCGTATCGTTCGCAATCTCTAGTGCCTCTTCCTGAGTTTTGAATGTAGTGACAGATACGACCGGTCCGAAGATTTCTTCCTGGAAGATACGCATTTTGTTATGACCTTTGAAGACAGTCGGTTCTACATAGTAACCGCCTTCCAATTCACCTTCAAGGAGATTACGGTTCCCCCCTGTTAATACTTCTGCTCCTTCTTGTTTTCCGATATCTATATAGGAAAGAATTTTTTCTAACTGTTCGGTAGAGGCCTGTGCACCAATCATTGTCTCAGTGTCTAACGGGTTACCCTGTTTGATTGCTTTAACTCTTTCAAGCGCTCTCTCCATAAACTTATCGTAGATCGATTCATGAATTAAAGCACGTGAAGGACATGTACATACTTCCCCCTGATTCAGCGCAAAAAGAACGAATCCTTCAATTGCCTTGTCAAAGAAATCATCATCTTGTGCCATTACATCTTCAAAGAAGATATTTGGCGATTTTCCGCCCAGTTCCAAAGTAACCGGAATCAGATTCTGAGAAGCATATTGCATAATCAGACGGCCCGTTGTCGTTTCTCCTGTGAAGGCTACTTTTGCGACTCTTTGGCTTGTGGCAAGCGGCTTTCCTGCTTCTACCCCAAAACCATTGACAACATTCACAACACCCTTCGGCAGCAAGTCACCAATGAGTTCCATCATGACCATAATACTTGTAGGTGTTTGTTCAGCCGGCTTCAAAACGACACAGTTTCCTGCAGCCAGTGCCGGTGCGAGTTTCCAAGTCGCCATTAACAGCGGGAAGTTCCAAGGGATAATCTGCCCCACTACTCCAAGAGGCTCATGAAAATGGTAGGCTACCGTATCATTATCGACTTCCCCAATGCTGCCCTCCTGTGCGCGAATACACCCTGCGAAATAACGGAAATGGTCGATGGCCAGTGGCAGGTCTGCATTAAGAGTTTCCCTGACAGGCTTCCCATTATCCCATGTTTCAGCCACAGCCAGCATTTCCAGATTCTCTTCAAGTCTATCAGCTATCTTATTTAATATATTTGCACGTGCTGCGACAGACATTTTCCCCCATGCACCCTTTGCCTCGTGAGCAGCATCAAGCGCAAGCTCAATATCTTCTGACGTAGATCTTGCAACCTGACAGAAGGATTTTCCATTCACTGGAGATACATTTTCAAAGTATTCACCCTTTACCGGAGCTACCCATTCCCCTCCGATATAGTTATCATACTTCGATTTGAAATTTACTTTTGATCCTTCCATATTCGGTTGTGCATAAATCATAAAATCCCCTCCATACTTTTTTAATAGTTATGTAGTTTTCTAGCAATGTTGTAAACGCTTTCTAACAGGTGTAACCCTATTATATTATAAAAATATTCAGAATCATATATTTTATTACACATTAATTATTTCATCTTAATTTTATGGTGGAAGATGTGTGTCAATTCTCCCCCTTTAAGATAGAAGTGCCATAAGAGATATTGGTTGACCTGTCAAAGTTCGACATGCTTTGCGGAGTTCCTATAGTATGATAAAAAGAATTTCATTGATTAGGAAGGAGAGGAAACAAGTATGGAGAATTTTTACCTGTTTATCTTCATGTCAATCATGCTGATTATTTTGCCCGGACCGGATACAGCCATCGTTACCCGGAATACACTTTCTGGCGGCAGCAACAAGGGCATGCAGACACTTTTGGGGACGATATGTGCACTGCTCATCCACACTCTTGCCGCCGTTGCAGGACTCTCAGCAATCATTGTAAAATCGGCCGTTTTATTTTCCTTCTTTAAATATGCGGGGGCGCTTTACTTGGTTTACCTCGGAGTTAAATCAATATTGTCACTGAGAAGGAACTCCATACCGGGTGATCTTTCTCAGGAGAATAAATATAAAAACAAATCTTCTTTCAAGCAAGGGTTTCTCACTAATATACTGAACCCTAAAGTCGCTGTCTTTTTCCTTACCTTTCTTCCGCAGTTTGTTACTACAGGCAGCGAACCACTGATCCCCTTTCTGCTAATGGGCATCACCTATGCAGTGCTGACAGCGGTTTGGTTCCTGGTCTATATCTTCCTGATTAACCAAATCAGCACCTTTATGAAAATGCCCACTACCACAAAGGTTATTGAGGCATTGACCGGGACTATATTGATAGGGTTTGGAATCAAGCTGGCATTTGAAAAAGTACAACATTAAACCCCTCAGCCTCTCTGAGGGTTTTTTTGTGGAAATATGACATTACAAGTAAAAATATGTAATAAAATGATATACTAAGAAGTGAAATAAATAGAATATTAGAAGAAGACAAAAAATTTATAGAAATGACGTGGGAGGTATGTTATGAGGTTATTCAAGACTTTGTTATTATCCATTATGATTTTAGTAATTATAATTACTTCAGGCATTTTCCAACCACTATCAATCTTAGAAAAAGGACAAGCCGCAGCTGTTAAGTCAGTTATTATTAACGAAATCGCTTGGATGGGAACCACAGTCGACTTTAATAATGAATGGATCGAATTATATAACAATACGTCGTCCCCGGTTTCTTTACAGGGATGGAAACTCGAAGCGATGGATGGTACACCTAGCATCCCACTTAGTGGAACCATTTCTCCAAATGGATATTTTCTATTAGAAAAAGGATCTGATAATACTGTACCAGGAATACCAGCGAATTTAATTTACAATAATTATAATAATACATTAGTAAATTCAGGTGAAGTTCTTTATTTAAAAGACTCTGCGGGTACAATCATAGACCAAGTCGGCACAAATGTGGGGACACAATTAAATCCCCAAGCGTCCAGCTGGTATAATGGGGACAATGATATGAAAGCAACAATGGAAAGAATAGATAGTTCAACAGACGGCACAGTCTCATCAAACTGGGGGCTGGCAACCACCTCATATAATGGAGGATTAGGTACACCGAGCGAGATCAATTCAAATACATTTCGAAGAATTATCGCCTCTCCTACACAATTATCTGAGAGAACGTTAAATGGAAATGTAATATCCCTTACTCTTCAGGCTGATACATATAAAACTGAAGTAGTCTCTAAAATACAGTTGAATAATCCACCTCCAGGTACAACGATAAGAAACGTTAAACGCTATAACGATAACACAGTTCATGTCACACTAAATTTCAATGGAACAGACTTTGACAGAGATTATACTGACTTTAATATTACCGTATTAAATGAAGGCCTTGTTGGAACTGGGAATTTAACGTCAAATAAGATGGTTGTCCAAGCCATTGAAGAATTAGAAGGCCTGCAAACCTATGTTTCAACTGGCACATCTTATCCTACACTTATTGAAATGACCGGTTATAACACAAGGGATAAAAAATTACATTTAAATTCAACCCTTCATACACAAGTCGATGTAACTGGAAAGACAGCTACCTTTCATTATTTTATTAAGGTGTACGATGGGGAAAGTAATACAATTGGAAAAATGGGTGATCTAACCACTCCGGTATCAATAACGGCAGCACCCGGAGCAAATAATGTGGAGTTAAATAACATAGAAGTCCTCTTATCTCAAGGACTGCCAGCAGCATATAGAATTGTCATTGTCGTTGAACGAGTGGAACTAAATTAGCAAACAGGTCTATAGGAGCAGAACTTTATAACTAACAAAATCTATAAACTTATTATATATAGAAAAATTTTTTAGAGTAATTAATCAAATTTTGCAAATAAACATCAATAAACACTTTATTTTCCCTAACACTTTTTATATACTGATAGTTATAATCCATAATTTTCCGACTATATCATATTAGGAGGTTTTGCCTATGCTAAAAAAACTATTTAAACTGAATATGTTTGTTTTGTCTTTAACACTTTTGTTTTCTATTAGTCATGTGAACGCAGATAGCCACAATGTTACAGTGGAGGGGGATTCAACTCGGTTTGTGACTGGTGATGCTCATGCAACTCTAGTTGAAGTGGCTGGATATGATTCAAGAAATCGGAAACTATACTTAAACCTTGAATTTACTTCTAATAAGGATCCAGCCAATTCAATAACCTATTCTGTAAAAGTCTTTAATGGAAGCTCAGAAGTAATTGGGTCAATCTCACCGCCCGTTTTGACCGCAGGTGCAGGAGGAGTATTTAAAGCATCTCCAACGATAGATATCACTAGTCCTAGTCTAACCGCTGCATACCGAATCGTTGTAACAGTAGAATCCAGTAACTAAAAGGAGATTAATAGTGGAAACAAATCACCACCTAGACCTCTCAAATACACCACTCCCACCTAGACGAAATTCAAAAAAGCCTAAAAAGAAAAAGAAAACATTAAAGCGAAATCTAATTCGTATGCTGACATTATTGATTTTTACCGGCTTTCTCTATCCAATTTACTCCTACCAAAAATCATTAACAGCTAGTACACCTACAGAAATCTATTACTCTACTGACTTTGATACTGTCAATGATGAATGGATTTTAACCGATGCAAACTGGTTAAGTGATTATCAAGAACAAAAGGGTATTATGAAACTTTCCAGACAAAACTATTTTAGCCCTAATATGATGACCGAATTTTCAACTGACCAAAGTCCACCGGAGACATTCGTTTTCAAGGTTACAACTCGAGTTCGATCATTTACAGAATCTGCAATTACCATAGCAACTATATATTTTCCAACGGGTCCACTATCTATTGTGGTGAATAACAATTTTGAACTTGGTATTTCAAATGATTTTAACGCCAAACCTACATATTCGGATAATGCAACAATTGACCAGGATAAATGGGAAGACATATATGTGTTCGTAGATGGCACATCTAATGAGGCAAGTGTTTACTTGAACGATGAAAAAATCATGACACAACCATGGTTAGGCGAAACATTTCCTCTCCAGGAAGTATGGCTTGGTTCCATCTGGGTTGGCGGCGGTGGTGGATATGGTGTAACGACCGACGTCGCGTTTGATAACTTAGTTATTGGGAATGAGTATTTGTTGCCTCAGCAGTCGTTTACGGATCATGTGATTGGATTGATAAGTGGGTTTGTGTTTGGGGACTAAGTAAATATAGAACAAGCTTGAGGAGAAACTTTCCAAGAGCTTGTTTTTTTGTACCTTCAAAAGAAGTAATTAATGCAATCAGTCAGTTTTAATGTTCCTGTCATTCACCACTCCCTTCAGGTAAAACCTCTCCAGCACGAATTAAAATATAATATCCCCTGCTCTCTTTCTTGCTGTCTTCAGTCGAATTCTCTTTTGGTTTATAATATTTTTTATTTCCATAATTTCATTCTAAAAAGGTATATGTCGTTGGAGTCTACTAAACGTTTGCCAATTGCCTCATAACCGAATACTTCTCGAGTACTTCTGTTCATTTTTTTAAAAATTTTGTCCCCATCAAGATACTCTTTGGTTGCCTGGCGACGTCCTACTCTCACAGGGGGAGACCCAACTACCATCGGCACTGAAGGCTCGGCCGGCGATGAGCGGCGAATCTCTTCGTCCGCTTCGCTCGTTCACATCCTCATGGGCAGAGCCCACTCCGGTGTTCTCTCCCTCTCGTCCTCGACCTTCTTGCTCCTCCCCCGCCTCGCTCCTGCTCTTGATAAAAATTCAGAACTAAACACATTCTAATCTTTTTTAAATACAAAAAAAGAGCACCCCTTGGGTACTCTTTGGTTGCCTGGCGACGTCCTACTCTCACAGGGGGGAGACCCCAACTACCATCGGCGCTGAAGGCTCGGCCGGCGATGAGCGGCGAATCTCTTCGTCCGCTTCGCTCGTTCGCATCCTCATGGGCAGAGCCCATTCCGGTGTTCTCTCCCTCTCGTCCTTGACCTTCTTGCTCCTCCCCACCCTCGCTCCTGCTTTTGATGAGATTTGAGATCTAAACACATTCTATTCTTTTTCAAATACAAAAAAAGAGCACCCCTTGGGTACTCTTTGGTTGCCTGGCGACGTCCTACTCTCACAGGGGGAGACCCAACTACCATCGCCACTGAAGGCTCGGCCGGCGATGAGCGGCGAATCTCTTCGTCCGCTTCGCTCGTTCACATCCTCATGGGCAGAGCCCACTCCGGTGTTCTCTCCCTCTCGTCCTCGACCTTCTTGCTCCTCCCCACCCTCGCTCCTGCTCTTGATGGATTTTCAGAACTAAACATATTCTGTCTTTTTCAAAAACTTCAAACAAAAAAAGAGCACCGCTTCGGGTACTCTTTTGATTGCCTGGCGACGTCCTACTCTCACAGGGGGAGATCCCCCAACTACCATCGGCGCTGAAGAGCTTAACTTCCGTGTTCGGCATGGGAACGGGTGTGACCTCTTCGCCTTAATCACCAGACTGTATAAACTTGAAAGAACATCGTTCTCTCAAAACTAGATAAAGGTATGAAGAAAAGAAAGTATTCCGAGTTTCGCTAAATAGTGTGGTTAAGTCCTCGATCGATTAGTATCTGTCAGCTGCACGTGTCGCCACGCTTCCACCTCAGACCTATCTACCTGATCATCTTTCAGGGATCTTACTCACATAAAGTGATGGGAAATCTCATCTCGAGGGGGGCTTCATGCTTAGATGCTTTCAGCACTTATCCCTTCCGCACATAGCTACCCAGCGATGCCTTTGGCAAGACAACTGGTACACCAGCGGTGCGTCCATCCCGGTCCTCTCGTACTAAGGACAGCTCCTCTCAAATTTCCTGCGCCCACGACGGATAGGGACCGAACTGTCTCACGACGTTCTGAACCCAGCTCGCGTACCGCTTTAATGGGCGAACAGCCCAACCCTTGGGACCGACTACAGCCCCAGGATGCGATGAGCCGACATCGAGGTGCCAAACCTCCCCGTCGATGTGGACTCTTGGGGGAGATAAGCCTGTTATCCCCGGGGTAGCTTTTATCCGTTGAGCGATGGCCCTTCCATGCGGAACCACCGGATCACTAAGCCCGACTTTCGTCCCTGCTCGACTTGTAGGTCTCGCAGTCAAGCTCCCTTGTGCCTTTACACTCTGCGAATGATTTCCAACCATTCTGAGGGAACCTTTGGGCGCCTCCGTTACTCTTTAGGAGGCGACCGCCCCAGTCAAACTGCCCACCTGACACTGTCTCCCACCCCGATAAGGGGCGCGGGTTAGAAGTTCAACACAGCCAGGGTAGTATCCCACCGACGCCTCCACCGAAGCTGGCGCTCCGGTTTCTTAGGCTCCTACCTATCCTGTACAAGCTGTGCCAAAATTCAATATCAGGCTACAGTAAAGCTCCACGGGGTCTTTCCGTCCTGTCGCGGGTAACCTGCATCTTCACAGGTACTATAATTTCACCGAGTCTCTCGTTGAGACAGTGCCCAGATCGTTGCGCCTTTCGTGCGGGTCGGAACTTACCCGACAAGGAATTTCGCTACCTTAGGACCGTTATAGTTACGGCCGCCGTTTACTGGGGCTTCGGTTCGCACCTTCGCTTGCGCTAAGCACTCCCCTTAACCTTCCAGCACCGGGCAGGCGTCAGCCCCTATACTTCGCCTTACGGCTTCGCAGAGACCTGTGTTTTTGCTAAACAGTCGCCTGGGCCTATTCACTGCGGCTCTCTCGGGCTTGCACCCTACCAGAGCACCCCTTCTCCCGAAGTTACGGGGTCATTTTGCCGAGTTCCTTAACGAGAGTTCTCTCGCTCACCTTAGGATTCTCTCCTCGCCTACCTGTGTCGGTTTGCGGTACGGGCACCTTTTTCCTCGCTAGAGGCTTTTCTTGGCAGTGTGGAATCAGGAACTTCGGTACTATATTTCCCTCGCTGTCACAGCTCAGCCTTATGGTGACGGGATTTGCCTCATCACCAGCCTAACTGCTTAGACGCGCATATCCAGCAGCGCGCTTACCCTATCCTCCTGCGTCCCCCCATCACTCAAACGGAAAAGAGGTGGTACAGGAATATCAACCTGTTATCCATCGCCTACGCCTTTCGGCCTCGGCTTAGGTCCCGACTAACCCTGAGCGGACGAGCCTTCCTCAGGAAACCTTAGGCATTCGGTGGACAGGATTCTCACCTGTCTTTCGCTACTCATACCGGCATTCTCACTTCTAAGCGCTCCACCAGTCCTTACGGTCCAGCTTCTCAGCCCTTAGAACGCTCTCCTACCACTGACACCAAATGGTGTCAATCCACAGCTTCGGTGATACGTTTAGCCCCGGTACATTTTCGGCGCAGAGTCACTCGACCAGTGAGCTATTACGCACTCTTTAAATGGTGGCTGCTTCTAAGCCAACATCCTGGTTGTCTAAGCAACTCCACATCCTTTTCCACTTAACGTATACTTTGGGACCTTAGCTGGTGGTCTGGGCTGTTTCCCTTTCGACTACGGATCTTATCACTCGCAGTCTGACTCCCATGGATAAGTCTTTGGCATTCGGAGTTTGTCTGAATTCGGTAACCCGATGAGGGCCCCTAGTCCAAACAGTGCTCTACCTCCAAGACTCTTACTACATGAGGCTAGCCCTAAAGCTATTTCGGAGAGAACCAGCTATCTCCAAGTTCGATTGGAATTTCTCCGCTACCCACACCTCATCCCCGCACTTTTCAACGTGCGTGGGTTCGGGCCTCCATTCAGTGTTACCTGAACTTCACCCTGGACATGGGTAGATCACCTGGTTTCGGGTCTACGACCACATACTCATTCGCCCTGTTCAGACTCGCTTTCGCTGCGGCTCCGTCTTTCCGACTTAACCTTGCATGGGATCGTAACTCGCCGGTTCATTCTACAAAAGGCACGCCATCACCCGTTAACGGGCTCTGACTACTTGTAGGCACACGGTTTCAGGTTCTATTTCACTCCCCTTCCGGGGTGCTTTTCACCTTTCCCTCACGGTACTGGTTCACTATCGGTCACTAGGGAGTATTTAGCCTTGGGAGATGGTCCTCCCAGCTTCCGACGGGATTTCACGTGTCCCGCCGTACTCAGGATCCACTCAAGAGGGAACGAAGTTTCGACTACAGGGTTATTACCTTCTGTGACGAGCCTTTCCAGACTTCTTCGTCTACTTCGTTCCTTTGTAACTCCGTATAGAGTGTCCTACAACCCCAAGAGGCAAGCCTCTTGGTTTGGGCTAATCCCGTTTCGCTCGCCGCTACTCAGGGAATCGCGTTTGCTTTCTCTTCCTCCGGGTACTTAGATGTTTCAGTTCCCCGGGTCTGCCTTCCATACTCTATGTATTCAAGTATGGATACTGCACCATTACGTGCAGCGGGTTCCCCCATTCGGAAATCTCCGGATCAAAGCTTACTTACAGCTCCCCGAAGCATATCGGTGTTAGTCCCGTCCTTCATCGGCTCCTAGTGCCAAGGCATCCACCGTGCGCCCTTTCTAACTTAACCAATAGGTTAATCAAACAAAATATCTCATAAGAGATATCCTAAAATGGCGAATTCTCGGTTCTTTCTTGACTTTCTTCATATATCTTTATCTAGTTTTCAAAGAACAATGTTTTGATGATTATTAAACCATCAAAACTGAACAAAACCAAAACAAATCGTCACGTCTCATATATCCTTAGAAAGGAGGTGATCCAGCCGCACCTTCCGATACGGCTACCTTGTTACGACTTCACCCCAATCATCTGTCCCACCTTAGGCGGCTGGCTCCAAAAGGTTACCTCACCGACTTCGGGTGTTACAAACTC
Source organism: Rossellomorea sedimentorum (assembly GCF_046237645.1). Taxonomy (GTDB): domain Bacteria; phylum Bacillota; class Bacilli; order Bacillales; family Bacillaceae_B; genus Rossellomorea; species Rossellomorea sedimentorum. The sequence continues at coordinate 324,219 of NZ_CP143546.1, read as the reverse complement.
TCGTGGTGTGACGGGCGGTGTGTACAAGGCCCGGGAACGTATTCACCGCGGCATGCTGATCCGCGATTACTAGCGATTCCAGCTTCATGCAGGCGAGTTGCAGCCTGCAATCCGAACTGAGAACGGTTTTATGGGATTTGCTAAACCTCGCGGTCTTGCTGCCCTTTGTACCGTCCATTGTAGCACGTGTGTAGCCCAGGTCATAAGGGGCATGATGATTTGACGTCATCCCCACCTTCCTCCGGTTTGTCACCGGCAGTCATCTTAGAGTGCCCAACTGAATGCTGGCAACTAAGATCAAGGGTTGCGCTCGTTGCGGGACTTAACCCAACATCTCACGACACGAGCTGACGACAACCATGCACCACCTGTCACTCTGTCCCCCGAAGGGGAAAGCCCTATCTCTAGGGTTGTCAGAGGATGTCAAGACCTGGTAAGGTTCTTCGCGTTGCTTCGAATTAAACCACATGCTCCACCGCTTGTGCGGGCCCCCGTCAATTCCTTTGAGTTTCAGTCTTGCGACCGTACTCCCCAGGCGGAGTGCTTAATGCGTTAGCTGCAGCACTAAAGGGCGGAAACCCTCTAACACTTAGCACTCATCGTTTACGGCGTGGACTACCAGGGTATCTAATCCTGTTTGCTCCCCACGCTTTCGCGCCTCAGCGTCAGTTACAGACCAGAAAGTCGCCTTCGCCACTGGTGTTCCTCCACATATCTACGCATTTCACCGCTACACGTGGAATTCCACTTTCCTCTTCTGTACTCAAGTCCCCCAGTTTCCAATGACCCTCCACGGTTGAGCCGTGGGCTTTCACATCAGACTTAAGAGACCGCCTGCGCGCGCTTTACGCCCAATAATTCCGGACAACGCTTGCCACCTACGTATTACCGCGGCTGCTGGCACGTAGTTAGCCGTGGCTTTCTGGTTAGGTACCGTCAAGGTGCCGCCCTATTCGAACGGCACTTGTTCTTCCCTAACAACAGAGCTTTACGATCCGAAAACCTTCATCACTCACGCGGCGTTGCTCCGTCAGACTTTCGTCCATTGCGGAAGATTCCCTACTGCTGCCTCCCGTAGGAGTCTGGGCCGTGTCTCAGTCCCAGTGTGGCCGATCACCCTCTCAGGTCGGCTACGCATCGTCGCCTTGGTGAGCCGTTACCTCACCAACTAGCTAATGCGCCGCGGGTCCATCTGTAAGTGGTAGCAAAAGCCACCTTTCCACTTTTCCTCATGCGGGGAAAAGAACTATCCGGTATTAGCCCCGGTTTCCCGGAGTTATCCCAGTCTTACAGGCAGGTTACCCACGTGTTACTCACCCGTCCGCCGCTGACTTCAGGGAGCAAGCTCCCATCAGTCCGCTCGACTTGCATGTATTAGGCACGCCGCCAGCGTTCGTCCTGAGCCAGGATCAAACTCTCCGAAAGAAGTTTGACTTGCTCATTTGCTAATTATAGTGTTAGCAACTATATAAGAGCTGTGCTCTTATTAGAATTAACGTTGACGTTTTTTGTCTTGTTTTGTTCAGTTTTCAAGGTTCAATAACTCAGAAGTCTATCATAACACCTTGTTTCGTTGGTGTCAACTTCTGCGAAATTCATTTTTTGTCGCTCCGTTTGAAGCAACTTTTATATCTTACCATCACCATCAGGCTCTGTCAACAAGTTATAATAACTTTTTTAAAAGGTTGAATTTGAGTTGCTGTGTTTCAGCGACGGTTTTTACAGTATAACAAGAGATACTAAATGAGTCAACACACTTTATAACTTTTTATTTCTAAGGCTGTATGCGTATAGATTGTTGCTTTCGGAAAGCCCAATGGGCCGGATTTTTCCCTCGAGTACAATGCCTTATCTAACTGAAAAGGGTGATTCCGGCTGTAAATTATGGCTATGTCTCTAGAACTTCATATTAAATAGCAACAAAGTTTTAGAAAAGAGCCGTTCATAAAAAAGACCGGAACCTGCAGTAGGTTTCCGGTCCTTGATTCATTAATCAATAGAAATAATATTTTCGTCTTTAGCTTTAACGGTGCCTTCTTTTTCAATCGTTACAGTTTGACCCTCTTTAAGGTTCGTAAAGATGATAGGTGTAATAGTAGAAGGCGCATTGTTTTTAATATAATCCAAATCCACTTTCAGCAGCGGCTGGCCTGCCTCTACTTGATCTCCTTCATTTATTAGGGATTCAAAACCTTCCCCTTGAAGTTTCACTGTATCGATTCCCACATGGATCAGCACTTCTTTTCCACCTTTGGACTCAAGGCCGATGGCATGCTTTGTCGGGAAGACATTTACGACTTTACCTTCTACCGGAGACACGATGATGCCTTCTGACGGCAGGATGGCAAATCCGTCTCCCATCATTTTTTGAGAGAAGACCTGATCCGGGACTTCTGATAAGTCTTTTATTTCCCCTGTAATAGGAGAAACAAATTTTTCATTTGCAAATTCTTCATTTTGCAATACATCAGGATTGACCTCTTCAATCTGCTGTTCTACTTCTTCGCCTGCATTGGTTTCCGCTCTGCGAGGAGTTTTACCCATCATGATATCTTTCATTTGAGATTTCAATGTATCTGATTTTGGTCCGAAGATGGCTTGGATGCTGTTCCCTACTTCAAGCACTCCTGAAGCTCCAAGTTTCTTCAATTTCTTTTTATCCACTTGTTTTTCATCATTGACTGATACGCGCAGACGAGTGATACACGCATCAAGGTGGGCAATATTTTCTTTTCCGCCCATTGCCTCAAGGACATCATGAGCAAGGTCAGAACCTGTAGAAGCAGTTCCTTCTTCTTCATCATCTTCTACTTCTTCACGGCCAGGTGTTGCCAAGTTGAATTTGCGGATGGCAAATCTGAAACCAAAGTAGTAAATAACCGAGAATACCAACCCTACCGGAATTACTAACCACCAGTTTGTTTGCGGGTTAATGACACCAAATAAGATGTAGTCAATTAATCCACCGGAGAATGTCATACCGATTTTTACATCAAGCAAGTGCATGGTCATAAAGGAAAGACCTGCGAAAATTGTATGGATACCGAACAGGATCGGTGCCACGAACAGGAACGAGAACTCGATAGGCTCTGTGATACCTGTTAAGAATGAAGTTAGAGCAGCAGATCCCATGATTCCTGCAACAATTTTCTTTCTTTCAGGGCGTGCTTCATGGTAAATCGCCAATGCAGCTGCCGGAAGTCCGAACATCATGAATGGATATTTACCCGTCATGAATGTTCCGGCTGTTAATTCTTGGACGTTGTCTTGGATCTGTTTCATGAAGATTGTTTGGTCACCACGGACCACTTCACCTGCTGCAGTAGTGTAAGAACCGAATTCAAACCAGAATGGCGAATAGAATATATGGTGAAGACCAAACGGAATTAAAGCACGTTCCACAACACCAAAGATGAAAGCAGCCACTGTTCTGTTTTCACCAAGCATAAAGTTGGAGAAATTGTTCAGTCCTGTTTGAATCGGCGGCCATACTAATAGCATCAATAGGCCGACCACTACTGCCGAAGCAGCAGTTGCAATCGGAACGAAACGCTTTCCTGCGAAAAATCCTAAATAAGGAGCAAGTTCAATATTAAAGAAACGATTATACATGTAAGCCGCGAGAATACCCATTATGATACCGCCAAACACGCCTGTTTGGAGAGTAGGGATTCCCAACACACTTGCATACGCCATGTTATCGCCTAAATCTTCAGGCGTAAGCCCAAGCGCGGCTCCCATCGTAGCGTTCATGATCAAATACCCAACGATAGCGGCCAGGCCAGCAACACCTTCTCCTCCTGCCAAACCTATCGCTACCCCGACAGCAAATAGTAACGCCAGGTTACTGAAGATGATACCGCCGGCTTGTTTCATTACATTTGCTACCGTTGCCACCCCATCATTCGCAAGGAATGGTGCGATTTCCAACAATGTTGGATTGACAAGCGCCGCTCCCAGCGCAAGCAGAATCCCTGCCGCAGGAAGAATCGCAACCGGCAGCATCAACGCTTTACCTACTTTTTGTAAAACACCAAATGCTTTTTTAAACAAAGTAATAACCTCCCAGTTTTCTTTTTTATGGACAAAATAATAGCTGCAAACACAAAAAAGGCATGAGTAAAAGGAGACACTGATTGTGTATAAGGGTAGACTTCCCCAAAATACATAAATCAATTATCTTCTTTACTCATGCCTGATCGTATCAGTAACACGTTAAGAGATAAGTTCATTATTTAACTTTATTCTGTATGCGCTGCAGATGCATGGTCAGATAGACTGCTTCCGCATCGTCCACTGGTTTCCTCAGTGTTTGCTGCATTATTTTGATGAGTTTCCAAGAGAGATTATAGCACAGCGGATATTCTTCTTTCAATAGTAAAGCGATCTTTTCCGGTTCTTGAACCCGTTCCTGTCTGAGCACACGTTCGATTGTATAACGAAGATGCCTGACAAGCCTCATGTAGTGAACACTTTCCTTATCAATATCCACCTGAAGTGTTTCTTCAATCGTTGAGGTTAAAATCCCGATTAACCGTGAATGCTGATTAACCTGCGAGAGATCCTTATTCATCATAGCACTATGGATATGCAAGGCGATGAAGCCAATTTCTCCTTCAGGCAGCTCCACATTTGTCTCTTCATTCAATAGAGCCACTACATCTTTGGCCACTTCATATTCAAAAGGATACAACGCCTTTGTTTCCATAAGAAATGGATTACGAATCGCCATCCCCTTCATCAGACGGTTGATTGCAAATAAAATATGATCGGTGAGGGCCACGTGAATATGTTCATTCAAAAAGGAATTGGTTCGGTTCCGGATCAGTTCGATAGCGGAGATAATTGTTTCAAGCATGTCCTCTTCCAGGTATGGCAGCAGCATCTTGTATTGCTCCTGCTCTTTTTCCCCTTTCAGGACAAACATCTTCTCTGCCGTATCATTTGCAATACGGTCACCTTTCTTCGCATTAAACCCGATTCCCTTCCCGATGAGCACTACTTCTCCATAACTTACGTGCCTGGCAATCAGGACATTGTTGTTCAATGCTTTTGCTACTTCTAAATCGACCATGAATGAATTCCCTCTTTTTTTGCAATAGATTATCTTCTGATTCTAACGAAAGCGCATTCTTTTTTCAATCTAAAATGTTTCTACGGTGAGACTGGGCCGCTTGGAGTTTTGGCTTACGGTCTATGATTAGAAGATTTACCAGATTTGATGTTTGCTTAACTTCATAGTATGTCTTGACGACCCTGATCCTCGGTTTCCCGCCATACTTTGGCCTAATAATCCACCTTTGACTACTCTGATCATCGGCATTTCTCAATTCCACAACCCCTTAACCCGCCTTTAACTACTCCGATTCCGGGCTTTTCTCAATTCCATAACCTCATTGCCTACTTTTGACGACCTCGATCCTTTCACTTACAACATTCCACAACCCCATTGCCTACCTTTGACTACTCTGATCATCGGCATTTCTCAATTCCACAACCCCATTACCTACCTTTGACGACCTCGATCCTCTCATTTACACCAATCCACAACCTCCCAGCGCAACGCGACATTCTGCCCCCAACCTCTAAGCCCTTTCCCGAACCCCTCCCTCTCCTATAAACCAATAAAAAAACAGCTCCTCAATAGAGAAGCTGTTTTTAAAGTTAAATTAAGAATATAAAGTACAGAACAAAGATGACAAACAGAAGGTACATGATCGGGTGAATTTCTTTAGTGCGTCCCTTCATGATCATCGTGATTGGATAAAAGATGAATCCGACTGCAATACCCGTTGCGATGCTGTATGTCAGCGGCATGGCGATGATTGTCAGGAATGCCGGCACTGCGACTTCAAAACGGTTCCAATCAATTCTACCAATCGCCGAAACCATCAGGACACCGACAATGATTAAGGCTGGTGCCGTTACCGGAGCTGTAATCACTTCCAGCAGCGGGAAGAAGAAGAGTGACAATAAGAAGAACAAGGCTGTTACGACTGAAGCGAATCCTGATCTCGCACCTGCAGCCACCCCTGCAGAAGATTCAATGTAAGAAGTTGTTGTGGATGTTCCGAGTACCGCTCCCACAACCGTTGCACAAGAGTCAGCGAAAAGCGCCTTGCCTGCTCTTGGAAGTTTGTTGTCTTTCATCAGGTTGGCCTGGTTGGCTACTGCCACCAATGTACCCGCCGTATCAAAGAAGTCAACAAACAAGAATGTCAGTACCACGACAAGCATTTGAATCGTAAAGACGCTTGACACATCATTGAATATCGGATCCAGTGCAGCCCCGAAAGTCGGCTCAAGGCTTGGAATGGCTCCTACTATCTTTTCAGGAGCATCGATCAGACCGAAAATCATACCGGCAATGGCTGTAACGACCATACCGAAGAAAATTCCACCTTTGATTCCTCTTGTCATCAGGATGACTGTTACGAAAATCCCGAACACTGCCAGAAGTGTGTTCCCGTTCGTTAGATCACCCAGACCTACTAACGTAGCATCATTGTTAGTGATGATGCCTGCATTTTGAAACCCTACAAATGTAATGAAAAGACCAATACCTGCTCCGACTGCATATTTCAGTTCTGCCGGAATCGAGTTGATAATTTTTTCACGCACCCCCGTCAGTGTGAGGACAATAAAGATAAGACCTGAGATTAGCACGCCCGTTAAAGCAGCCTGCCACGTAATTCCCATTGTTAAGATGACTGTGTACGCGAAGAATGCGTTCAGGCCCATCCCCGGTGCCAGTGCAATTGGATATTTCGCTAACAATCCCATGATGAGAGAACCAATCGCTGCAGCTAATGCCGTTGCCACAAATACTGCGCCATAGTCCATTCTCATGCTGTCCGGAAGATCCGGGATAGACTGCAAAGAAAGGGTAATCGGGTTGACAACCAATATATACGCCATGGATAAAAACGTTGTTAAGCCGCCGATAAATTCACGGCTGTAGGTTGTGCCAAGTGCATCAAACTGAAAAAACTTTTTCATTTCCTTACCTCCTCTAAATCATGCGCCGCTTTAGCGTTGAGGTGTTCCACCCGGACAAAAAAACGCCCTGAACAACCGTCGTTCAGGGCGTGACATACTGGTAAAGGAAAGAAAAAACTAGTTTAATAGAAAAAATGATAGCAAGAATTTTTATAGACTAGTCTTTATCCAACCATCACCTCGTAGTCAAGCCATTTACGGTAGCTCGGTAGAAACTGCTGGGCCCTATCCCCAAAATTATACGACGTAATGTTTAGTTAATTATTAAGTTCACCTTGTAATTGTAACAAGGCGAACCCTGCTAGTCAATACAAAACACGAACATTTTTATATATATTTTTATCAACGTTCGTAAAAACTGCTTATTCCCATTCAATTGTTGCCGGCGGCTTGCTCGTGATATCATACACCACGCGGTTAATATGATCGACTTCATTGACGATGCGCGTCGAGATCACTTCCAACACATCCCAAGGAATTCTTGCCCAATCGGATGTCATGCCGTCAATGGACGTTACCGCTCTGATGCCGATTGTGTAATCATACGTACGGGCATCCCCCATCACCCCGACACTGCGGATATCAGGAAGAACCGTAAAGTACTGCCAGATATCACGGTCAAGTCCGGCCTTTTTGATTTCTTCACGAAGAATATGGTCAGACTCTCTCACGATTTCCAGCTTTTCTTCAGAAATTTCTCCAAGCACACGAATTCCAAGGCCGGGACCTGGGAAAGGCTGGCGCCAAACAATGGCATCAGGGATGCCAAGTTCAGAACCAAGAGCACGCACTTCATCCTTGAACAGGGTATTCAATGGTTCAATCAACTGGAACTGCATGTCCTCAGGAAGACCGCCGACATTGTGGTGTGACTTGATCGTCTGCGCTGTCGCCGTACCGCTCTCGATGATATCCGTGTAAAGAGTTCCCTGCGCCAGGTACTCGATTCCTTCAAGCTTTGCTGCTTCATCGTCGAAAACATAAATGAATTCGTTACCAATGATTTTGCGCTTTTCCTCAGGATCGGAAACACCTTTCAGCTTGTTCAGGAAGCGGTCCTTGGCATCGACCTTGATGACGTTCATATTGAAGCCTTCAGAGAAAGTCTTCATGACGCTTTCAGCTTCATCTTTTCTAAGTAAGCCGTGGTCCACAAAGATACATGTAAGCTGATCGCCGATCGCTTTGTGGATCAGGACAGCCACTACGGAAGAATCCACCCCGCCGCTCAGGGCACATAAAACCTTTTTATCGCCAACCGTTTTACGGATTTTTTCCATCTCGATTTCAATGAAGTTTTCCATGGACCACTCGTCATTACAGCCGCATACATCAAACACGAAGTTCTTCAGCATGTCATTGCCATATTGAGAATGGCGAACTTCCGGATGGAATTGAACAGCATACAAGCCTCTTTCCTCATCACTCATGGAGGCAATCGGACAAGAAGGATTGATGGCATCCACTGTAAAACCTTCAGGAGCTTCGACAACCAGGTCGCCATGGCTCATCCATACCACCTGTTCTTCAGGCAGGCTGCCAAATAGTTTAGACGAATGTTCAATATTGATTTTTGCTTTTCCGTACTCTCTGTGTTTCGCTCTTTCCACTTTCCCGCCAAAGTGCATGGTCATCAACTGCATTCCGTAACAGATGCCCAGAATAGGAATATTCAAATCAAAAATTCTTTCATCACAACGGAAAGCATTTTCACCATAAACACTATTCGGCCCCCCGGAGAAGATGATCCCGCTCGGATTCATCTCTTTGATTTCCTCAACGGTAATTGTGTGAGGATGAAGCTCACTGTAGACACCAAATTCGCGAATTCTTCTTGTGATCAACTGATTATACTGACTGCCGAAATCCAATACAACAATCATTTCCTGATTATGCAATTCCGCTTTACCCGTCATCCTGTTCACCTCATCAAGTTATTTCGTCTTCGTTTAAATCTATTACTCTATACAGTTTGCCCGAAAAGTAAAAAAAACCAGAATCCAGCCTTTGTACAAAGGCAGAATTCTGGTTTTGATCCCTCACGCTCATATCACATCAAAATGAATACTGCCTTCATAGTCAGATCATTTACGGTGATCCGGTAGAGACTTTCGAACCATATTATCGAGGATATATGAAGGTATGCAAACCATATTTATATACATTTCGACATCATTTTATACTGAGACAGCGCATCGGTCAACCTGTTGTTCTTTTAATTAAATTTTCCCACAATTCCTGAAGCTGCTTCCAGTCATGTTCCGTAAGCTTTTGACCGTATAGGCCTCTTTCATATCTTTCCGTAAGGGACGTCATCTCCCTTGTACCAAAAAACGAATCCACATATCTGGAATAGGAACGGAGCGTCTGTCCGTCATCCATTTTCAGCCCATAACGTCCCAACTGCCTTAATAAAGCAACATAGGCTTGCGGAAAGGTATCCTTATCCTTTTTGAACTTATAATACGGTATGAGGACGTAAGGCAGCCAGCGTCTTCTTGCCAGGAATGCCGCATATGCAATAATAGCGAGCGCAATCACAGCCATGATGATTTTTCCCCAGTTATCTTCCACAAAGGTTACCGCATCATCCCATAATGCTTTGATGGAGAAGTTGAAAGAGTTGCCGCTTGCAGATTCTTCTTCCGGCGTCAGATCTTTTTCCGGTGTTTCCTGCTCGATTGGCGGAACTGCAGTCTCTTCTGTCTCCGGCAGTTCATAGTCATAATTCACAATCGAACTGCCTGTAAACCCCACTGTCGGCTCAAACGGAACCCACCCTTCTCCCGGGAAAAATACTTCAACCCATGAGTGGGCATTGTTATTGGTCACTTTATAGGTCTTGTATTGGGTATCGATGGTTCTCTGATATTCTCCTTCTGTATACCCCTTCGCCCATCTTGCCGGGATGCCCAGTGAACGGACAAGTACTACCATCGCTGTGGAATAGTTATCACAGTAGCCCATCTGTGTTTCGAAAAGGAACTGATCAACATAGTCCTGGCCTTCCTCAGGTATCGGAACCTCGAACTGTTCATAGACGAAGTTTTCTTTTTCGAAGTATTCCTCAATTGCTTTTGTTTTTTGGTACCAGTTCTCCTGATCAGCTGTGATCGTTTCTGCCAGTTCCCTTACCCGATCAGGCAATGTGTCAGGAAGCTGGGTATACCTCTCAAGAAACAGTTGCGAGCTTTCAGCAAAAGAATCCGCCGAGGCCGATTCCAGCCCTTTTAAAGAGTAAACCGGATTTGTGTACTCCACAGTGTATTCCTCTAGCTTGACCTCTTCCTCCCCTTGAAGGGACGTAATTTTTGCCGTATCAGTGCTCATAGAGAAATATCCCTCTTCATTTCCCTGCACTGAGTTAATTCCATAAGGATACACAATGTGTGAGTATTGTTCTTTTACCTTCAAGGTTTCTGTGTCAGGATCCCTTTCCGGATCAGGTTCGGTAATCTTAAGAGGAACTTCCTCTCCCGGATTGAAAGGCAGGCTTTCTTCAGGGTCGCTTCTCTTCCACCCTTTACCGGTGTAAGTATCTTTACTTTCTATTCTCCAGTAGTGCTCCCTGACGACATCTGCAGTGAAAACCGTTTTCGGATCCCCGATGAACGGGCCTCCAAGCCTGCTGTCATCCTGGCCGTAGCCGAGCTTCGACCCGCCGCCTCCTGTTTCATTTTGACCCGCAAGTGCCTTAAGATGGGGAACCGGGTCAGGCCAGACAGGATCTATTTTCGGTGCCGCAAAAGCCAGGACGGAACTGGATCCTATCATGATCACCAGCGGAACCATCCATCGTCCGGTAGCACGTTTCGACGCCGCCAGACTTTCTTGATTTTTCAAACGGAGCAGCGCCAGCATCCCCAATAGCAAAAAGCCGAGAATGATGACCCGGATGATGGCTCCCTTTGCATCAAACGTAGTAAACGTATCAAGCAGGCTGATATACACGACCGTCATGATGTAAAACATCAGCATCGTTTTCCTCACCGATATCCAGTAGTGAATCAAGTAGGTCATCAACCATAGCAAGATAAAAAACAACAGACTGCGGTACATATCGGATAGCAGCGACCATTCCCGTCCAATGGTCAGCCCGATGTTGTCCCAGAGGTCGGTTAACATAGCAGCCACAGGGTTCAGAAGTGTCACATCCGCATACAAGTGGTACAGCGAATACACGATATAAACCGATTTAATGGCAAAAGATAAAATTCCATTGAGATTCAGGTAATACAAAGTAACCGACAGAAAGGCAAACATCACAAAGTATCCGAGATTTCCCGTATCGGTGATCTCATCCAGCGGCCTCAGCCACTCCCATAATAGGATGAAGGCCAGTACGTAAAGAAGACCACGCTGGAGAGTCCGGTTATTTGCTCGATCATTCATGCGTTCTTCACCTCCGAAAACGCAGAGCCAAATTCGCCTTCATAACTCACCTTCAGCCAGATCCCCCTGCCGGCCGCCATCGCTTTTAAGGCTTTTTCTTCAGAGGAAAGCTGTGTCCCTTTTTCCTTTATTAAAAAAATGACTACGGAGGAGTTGCGTTTGGCATAGGATCTAACCGTCGCAATCAGTTTTTTGGAAAGCGAACCAGTGACAAACATGACGGTAGCCGATTGCTGATAGTTGATTCCCTCTCCATGAAGGATTTTCGATAAGTCGAACTTACTGTCTGCCTTCACTTTCGCCAAATGATGGTAAAGCTGGCGCTGGTGCTCTTCTCCTCCTCTGATTGGGAAGGAGACATGGTCTTCCCCGATTGACAGCAGGCCTGCCTGGGCGCCTCTTTTCATAACAGCTTTTAAGATTGAAGCTGTAAAAGTGACCATGGGTTCAAAAGCCTGAGAGGGTTCACGATCCAGGACCACCAGCACATCATGTGACTGCCTCTCCTCAAATTCCTTTGTCATCAGCTCATTCGTCCGCGCAAATGACTTCCAGTGGATCCACGAAAAGCGATCCCCCGGCTGATACTCCTTGACTCCGGTTGCCATCGTCGTATCCTTTTGAATCTTCACATTAGAGGAAGCCATCCCCTGGTCATAACGGCTTTCAAGCGGTCTGTAGACCACATCGACAAAAGCCGGATAAACGAGAAGCGTGTTTACACACGGAACCGTCACTTCTTTTTCAAATATGCCGAAAAAGTCCCCTGTTTTTAATCGGACAGCACTGAAATGATGCTCTCCCCTTGGCAGCTCTTCAATGACATATTTCAGGTGAATCTCCCTTCTGAAGCCAGGGTATATCATTGACTTCACTTTCTGAAAAGAAGATCTGTAAAAGATTGAAGGAGACACAATGTCATCTGCAATTACGTAAAACAGCGGAAAAGGAAGCTTTCTTTTGATGATGAGGGACACTTCCATGGAATCCCCTGCTTTGAAATCCGTTGATTTAAAGGAACGTTCCACTTCGAAGTCCGAAAGCGGATAGATCGATACGAGCAACGAGAACAAAGCAAACGGAACGAAGCTGTAAAACAGAAACCAGCTGACGAATCCTCCTTGAAACAATGCATAAACAAGTGTGACCGCCCACAAAACGATAAGCAGGAGCAGCTTCCCCAACACTCTTACTAGTTGTAATTTCTTTTTCATTTATCTCACAAGCCTTTGAACAGGTACGGGTATCCTTGAAATTACGCGTTCCACCACTTCTTCGGCCGTTATCCCATCATATTTCGCTTCTGATTTCAGGATAATCCGGTGTGAGAATACAAATGGAGCGAGATACTGAACATCATCCGGGATCACATAATCCCTGCTGTTAAGGTAAGCGTACGCCTGGCATGCTCTCATCAACGCAATGGATCCACGCGGACTTGCCCCAAGATAGACCTGGGAGTGAAGTCGCGTTCTATGAGCGATATCCACAATATATTTTTTCAGCGTTTCATCCACTATGACATCCTTGACATCCTCCTGGATCATTCTCAGTTCTTCGAGGGTGATGACCGCATCTAAATCTTCAATCGGCGGATTCTTTTGCGCACGGTTTAGAATTTCCATTTCTTCTTCCATTTCCGGATAGCCCATTTTCATTTTGAGGAGGAAACGGTCGAGCTGCGCTTCAGGAAGTGGATACGTCCCTTCATACTCAATCGGATTCTGAGTCGCCATAACAAAAAACGGCTTATCCAGCTTGCGCGTCACCCCGTCGATGGTCACACTGTGCTCTTCCATTCCCTCAAGAAGCGCTGACTGCGTCTTTGGAGAGGTACGGTTGATTTCATCGGCAAGGATGATATTCCCCATGATTGGTCCTGGCCTGAAGTGAAACTCACTGTCTTTCGGATTAAATATCGAAACGCCGATAACATCTGAAGGAAGCAGGTCAGGCGTGAACTGGATCCGCTTGAACGAAGCGCCCACAGATTTCGCGAGGGCCCGGACCATCATCGTCTTTCCGACCCCCGGCACATCCTCAAGAAGCACGTGGCCGTTTGCCAGCAGTGCCACCAAACTCAATTCGGCAACCGTCCTCTTCCCGATCATGACCTTCTCAATATTCTCAATTACGTGCTGCAACTTTGGATTCATTACATTTGTCGTCATTCTTTTCCCTCCTGAGACTCTGCGACTGACATCTACCTGTCTAATTACATATTACATTTTCTGGAAAACGGAAAAACCCTTTAGAACATATAGAATTATTAGGTGATTTGTCTATTTGTGCTATTTTCCTTGTTTCTGGGTGAAATGTTTCCCCCGCGGCGGCTGCTCTCATAATCTATGACTTTGATTTATGGATGTATTATGTTGGTCTCAACAATCTGAATTTTCTGTTACAAGTATATAACAAAAAACCAGATTTTGAAAATTGGGGGTTGGGTTGGGGTGTTAGCTCTTTGACGACGCCGATCCTCGCTGACTTGGAATCAACAACCCTATTGAGGCCTTTTGGCGACTCGGATCCTCGCTGACTTTGGAATCAACACCCCCATTCAGACCTTTTGACGACTCCGATTCTCGCTGACTTCGGAATCAACACCCCCTTTGAGGCCTTTTGACGACTCCGATCCTCGCTGACTTTGGAATCAACAACCCTATTGAGGCCTTTTGGCGACTCCGATTCTCGCTGGCTTCGGAATCAACACCCCTATTGAGACCTTTTGGCGACTCCGATTCTCGCTGACTTTGGATTCCACACCCCCATTGACACCCTTTGACGACTCCGATTTCCGCTGACTTTGGAATCAACACCCCCATTGAGGCCTTTTGACGACTCCGATTCTCGCTGACTTCGGAATCAACACCCCCTTTGAGGCCTTTTGACGACTCCGTTTCTCGCTGACTTTGGATTCCACACCCCCATTGAGACCTTTTGACGACTCCGGTTCTCGCTGACTTCGGAATCAGCACCCCCATTGACACCCTTTGGCGACTCCGAGTCTCGCTGACTTCGGAATCAACACCCCCATTGAGACCTTTTGACGACTCCGATTCTCTCTGGCTTCGGAATCAACACCCCCATTGAGACCTTTTGACGACTCCGAGTCTCGCTGACTTCGGAATCAACAACCCCATTGACACCCTTTGACGACTCCGATTCTCGCTGACTTCGGAATCAGCACCCCCATTGAGACCTTTTGACGACTCCGGTTCTCGCTGACTTCGGAATCAGCACCCCCATTGACACCCTTTGGCGACTCCGATTCTCGATGACTTAGAAATCAACACCCCCATTGACACCCTTTGGCGACTCCGATTCTCGATGACTTAGAAATCAACACAGATCCTCGTTTTTTTGATTCTATAGCGAAAAATACTTTTTTAAATTAGGGTTCAATTGTTTTTTTAGCAAACAAGATAGAATCAAATATAAAAGGAAGATTTCCCATGACCAACTGGCTTATAATTATTTTTTAATATCCTACGTATCGTCTTAATATCTCTGATAACACCGCACCAATCATAAATCAGGTTGGAGGTTACTTTTAGTTGAGGGAATAATAACTTAAACTCTCTGACACTTCTTAGAACCGCTTCCGTGCACTTTTCCCTTCCACCACATAATCCACATATCAAAGTTGTTTGTACAGAGGTATAAACCACCCCACACCCAGGACAAACAATCCCCTTCCGCAGCCCGCCATACGTATACTCCGGCAAGCTGCTATAAGGCATTTCGTCAATTAAATGAGTTAATAATTTCTCAGCAAATTGGATCTCCGAGCGCGTCGGCTTAGAACCACAACGCTGAAGCATTTTTTCCCTAAAACGGCCAAGTTGGGCTGGATAAACGATAGGTAACTCGGAATAAACATCATAGAGGTGGAATTCGGGATTAACAAATACTAAGTGGGGTTCCACGGTAATCCGCCAGCCCATACTCTTAACAAGCTGGTTGATGAGGGTTTCGGTTTTTTCGAGCTGAAGAAGGGGGTTTTTGATTGGGTTGCCTTTTGGGGAGTACCATTTGTCTTCTTTGATAGTGTAGTCGCCTTCGAAGTTTTTGACTTCGAAAATATGAAGGGTTCCTGAGGAGATACCAAGAGAGTCGGTTTGGAAGTGGTTGTTGTTCACATTGAAGTTTGAGTCGTTTAGAAAAATCATTTCCTGAAGCGGTTCTGCCCACTTATCGAACATCACTTCTCCTTCGTATCCTTTTTCTTTGTGTTGGTAGTAACTTTCTTCACTTTCATTAAAATTCATCCTCGGTCTCAGTGCCCTTAGTATCTGCAGCTCCCGGGGCACATCGCGCTCTTTCATGATCAATCAGCATCACTCCTTTTAAGTTATATGTAAATTTTATACAAAACCTTCCAAGGAGTCTACTTAAAATGAACGTAAACGGTGCCCAACAGGCAAATGTTCCGTAGAAAAAAAGCAATCAGACCCAAGGGATAAACTCGACGAGCACCACAATTAGAGACAAAGCTGTTTTCATATAGATTGTTGCTATTGAAAATTTCCCCTTTGGGTACAAGGGCTTCTATCTTGAAAAGGGTCAATAGTTTTTTTCTTTCTTGCTGACCAAGAAAATGGCTGTAAATTATCTCTTGAAATTAATATTGATAGCAACAAATTGTTAGAAAAGAGTAAAAAACCACCAAGGAGCCCGAAAGCTCCCCGCTGGTCTGTAAAAAGTTATTCTCTCCACCAAGCGTCGAATACGGTAATTGGCAGTTCTCTTTTGTGTCTCGTTTTCAAATAATGGCCTTCGATGGTTTCCGCGGCATCCTTAGACACTTCCCGGCCTTCAAGGAAGTCATCGATTTCTTCGTAAGTGACTCCAAGTGCATCTTCGTCCGGCAGCAATGGGCGGTCATCTTCCAGGTCTGCTGTCGGTACTTTGGTGTACAAATGTTCAGGGGCACCGAGTTCTTTCAGAAGCAATTTACCCTGGCGCTTGTTCAGACGGAAAATCGGTACAAGATCGGCTGCACCGTCACCATGCTTGGTGTAGAAGCCTGTTACCGCTTCGGCGGAATGGTCCGTTCCTAGTACTACACCTTTATTCATGGCGGCCATGCTGTATTGGACCTTCATGCGTTCGCGCGCTTTTTCGTTTCCTTTCGTGAAATCAGAAAGTTCGACGCCTGCTTCTTTCATGGCTGCGGCGCTGGCATCGACCGCTCCTTTGATGTTCACCGTGTAGGATTTGCTCGGCTGAATAAACTCAATTGCATCCAGGGCATCCTGCTCATCATTTTGTTTGCCGTAAGGAAGCCGGACCGCGATAAACTGATATTCATCCGTTCCGGTCTCTTCATTCAGCTCGTCCACCGCTTTCTGGGCAAGCTTCCCGACAAGCGTTGAGTCCTGTCCGCCGGAGATTCCCAGCACAAGACTTTTCAAAAAGGAGTTTTTCTTTAAGTAGTCTTTCATTAGGTCGACGCTTCTTCTGATTTCTTCTTGTGGATCAATTTCCGGTTTCACTTTCATTTCTTCGACAATCTGTTTTTGCAAAGAATCCATCTTGTAATCTCACTCTCCTATCGCGATTTTCTATTATTATAATACCTTTGCTTCAGAAGCTACAAACATTCCTCACCGGCTGCTTTCCTGATACGCCTGCACCTTCTGTTTGACTTCCTCGATATTACGCATTTTGTTGTTCCAGCATTTTTCGCTGAGATCAACCGGGTAATCTTCCGGATTCATCAAGCGTTTGTACTCATCCCACAGCACTTCAATGCTTTCTTGGAAATATTCGCGGATTTCCTGAAGCGACGGCGTTTCGTAAATCAAATTTCCATCTTTGAAGATATCCGTATGAAGATCTTTTGCTTCAAAATTGGTGACGAACTTGCTGATGAAAGTGTGCACGGGGTGGAACATCTTGATCCGGTCTTCTTTCTGCGGGTTTTCTTCTTCCAGGGTAATATAATCCCCTTCTGACTTGCCGCTCGTTTTATTAATAATCCTGTAGACATTTTTCAGGCCCGGTGTAGACACTTTTTCGGCATTGCTGGAGATTTTGATCGTATCCGTCATTTCACCGTTCTCATTTTCAATGGACACGAGCTTGTATACCGCTCCGAGGGCAGGCTGGTCGTAGCCTGTGATCAGCTTTGTCCCGATTCCCCATGTATCGATTTTGGCACCCTGCGCTTTCAAATTCAGGATGGTGTATTCATCCAGATCATTCGAAGCGACGATCCCAGCCTCAGGGAAGCCCGCTTCATCAAGCATCTCCCTTGCCCGTTTCGACAGGTAGGCCATATCCCCGCTGTCCAGGCGGATTCCCTTGAAATTAATTTTGTCACCCATTTCCTTCGCGACTCTGATTGCTGCCGGCACGCCGGACTTCAGCGTGTCGTAAGTATCGACCAGGAAGACACAGTCCTTATGCGTCTCAGCATATTTTTTAAAAGAAGTATAGTCGTCCCGATAGGCTTGGACCATGGAATGGGCGTGTGTTCCTGCGACAGGGATTCCGAACAATTTTCCGGCCCGGACGTTGCTTGTAGCATTAAAGCCTCCGATGTAGGCCGCCCGCGTCCCCCAGATGGCGGCATCCATTTCCTGTGCTCTCCTTGTCCCAAATTCCATCACCACTTCATTTCCCACGACTTCCCTGATGCGAGCCGCTTTCGTTGCAATCAATGTCTGGAAGTTGACGATATTCAGCAGAGCCGTCTCCAGAAGCTGGGCCTGGGCGAGTGGTGCTTCAACTCTTATCATCGGTTCATTCCCGAACGCAAGCTCCCCTTCTTTCATGGAACGGACGCTGCCTGTGAACCTCATATCCTTTAGGTAGTGTAAAAATTCTTCCTCATAACCGACTTCCTCCCGCAGGTACTCTATATCCGTTTCACTGAAGTGGAAGTTTTCGATAAAACGGATCACCTTTTCCAGGCCGGCAAACACGGCATAGCCGTTACCAAAAGGCAGTTTCCGGAAAAATAGTTCGAATACCGCTTTTTTATTATGAATCCCATCTTCCCAATAGGTCTTCGCCATGTTGATCTGATACAAATCTGTATGTAAAGCCAGGCTGTCATCAGGATAGTTATACATTGTCGTTCACTCCTTTGAGTAGTAAGGCTCCTTGTTTTTCGGAATACCGTATCCTATATAAATAGACTATATTCTATATTTTAACCATAAAATGCGATTTCCACCGGATTGGAGTCTTCCGAAGAAACTAATAGGCAGATGCTTTTACCAATTATAAGTTATCCATTTCAATAAAAAACGCCAGCTGACTACACTGGCGTTTCAAGACTTACACGGCTCCAAACAAGGCACCGGCGATTCCAAGGATGATCGCAAGAATGAACCACAGGATTGATAAGATAACGATCGTCCAACCGATCCCCTTTCTGCCCGTCTGGATAAAATAGATCCCCAATACAATGGCTCCGAAGATCAAGCCGAGAATTGCCCACAGCCATGGATTCTTACCGCGCTTTCTGGCATCGACAAATAGATAAACCGCAATGATTATATTAATGATAAAACTAAGAGAAAATTCCAAAGTCCCACTCCTTTTTATCTTTTCTCTTAGATTTTCCCAAGCTGTAAAATCTTAAACCCCTGTATGTTGTTACCTTCCCCAGGCAGGATGAATATACATAATTATCTTACCGCGGATCGAGCAGGGAGATGATGAAAGTGAGAAAAAGAAATGGTACCGAACGGCAAGGGCAGCCTGGAAAAGAGGAAGAGATTGAAAAAATTGAGAAGCAAATAGCGGCGGCCCTTTGGCTTCAATCCATCGGACAAGTTGCAGAAGCCATCCTTGTTTTGAAGCTTCTATTATTAAAAGAGGAGTCAGAAGGGGAAAAGAAAACCGCCGTTGGCATCTGGATTCAGACGATTGGGCAGATTATTGAAACAGTAGGTGTTACCAGGCAGCTTGGAAGTTTAGACCGCATTACTCTTAAAGAAGCACAAAGAGGCGCCATTATCGGAGATATCCTGCAGTCAGCCGGCGCGGCCATAGAGGTTTTGGGCGGAAAGCAGATACTGATCGAGGATGATGGCTTTGTACCATAAATTATTGATTATAAATCGCTGTTTTCGTATAGATTGTTGCTCTCGGAAAAATCCAAAGAGTCGGATTTTCCACTCGCGTACAAGGGCTTGTATAACTGAACAGGGTGATTAGCTCTTTTCTTTCTTGTTTACCAGGGTAGTTTCTGTTAATTATGGTTATATCTCTTAAACTTCATTTTAAATAGTTGCAAAGTTTTTGAAAAGAGCCCTCAAGAAAATGAGGCATCCATTCATTTAGGAAGCCTCATTTATCATTATTCTACCATTATTGTTTTTTCTGTATGAGTGTGAAGTTCGCCTTTTTCAATATGCAGCTTCACATGATAAGTACCCTTTTCTGAAAAGATATAAGTCGATTTATACTCGCCGTCACTGATTTCCGCAGCATCAATGTACTCATGGTTTTCTTCGCCATCTCTCCATATTTCAAAACGAACGTCCGCTTCTGTCAGCGGCTCCTCACCACTCATGGCATGGCCTGTCAGTTCACTGTCTTCTCCTGCTTTCACATTATCCGCCATCATAATATGGCCCGTGACTTCCTCTCCATGATCGTGGCCTTCCTCATGAGCATGCCCTGAATCCCCAATGGCCAGTTCCAGTTTGGGCATCGTATGCATATCCCTCGCCGTCACATGGGAAATCACATAGTAAATTCCCGGCTCATCGACTTTCATGCTTATCGAGTAAACCCCCTCCCCTTGGGATTGACCTTCAAGCTTTTCATGCTGTTCCTCATCTTTTTTCCAAAATTCAAATTCTACTTCATTGGCGTCATCTACATTCTCATCGCCCTGGGTAACTTTCGCCTGGATTGTGAACTCTTCTCCTTCTTTAAGCTCATCTTTTCCTGGTTGGGTTGTTACCTCAACTTTCACAGGCTCTAAAGTGTCTCCTGAGCCTGAAGCATTTTGTTCATTATTTGCTCCACAGCTTGCCAGTAACAAGGCGCTGCTGAGTGTAATGATCATCCATAACATATTGAATTTCATCTATGTACATCCTCCAAAACTTATTAATTCTCCAAAGAAAGGGATCCTGAGAAGTATCGATGTTCCTTTTCGTGGTTTGGTCTGACTATTGATTGCGTGCCAAGCAAAACAGAGGTCTTCCACTTCACCAACCATCATACCACTATCAGTTCAACGAGAACGATTACATTCATCACCTTCTGCCTCTCTTTCAATGAACGTTAACCTGGGAACCTAACAGTTGGCCAACTGCAAGTTCAGAAGTGGGGGATCAGGTCATTCTGGCACCCGGAAAGAACTAAAAACAATCTCTAAAAAAACCTCTAATTCTTTCTTTTAGTTCAAGTTTGCCCAATACTTTATAGTATAGAATATAAATTTTACTCTTTGCGAAGTATTTAGGAATAATTTGTGAAAAAGAACATTAAGAACAGGGGGGTTCAAAAACGTTGGTCGAATCCCGTTTAAAATGCATAGCTCCACTCGATACACTATAAACGCGCTCTTCATAGCAGAGTTGATTTTCGAGAATAGACAATGCCAGACAGTGAATCTGTGCAGACTTTATCTGTTGGCGCTGAGCATTGGGCTGACACAGCAACGGCTCGTTTTCGCCTCTGGGTTCTCCCTGTCCCGCTAATTCCCTGGAATTCGGATATCTTTCACTACCAAAAACTTGAATAAAAAAACAACCAAATGCACTAAAAGAGCCAATGGTTTAATTCATAAATACTCGGAAGGTAGAAGAATTAAGCAGGTATAGTAAACCTTTTTTGGTTTAATTATATAAGTAATAAAAGTTCACTAATAAGGGGTGGAAAAGTGGATAGTAGGCAAATCGATTTGTTACATACCATTAGAACCTCAACAGAAAATTTAACTAACCTTCAAATTGATTATTGGAAGATCTACTCAGATTTTGAGAGCTGGAAATTCTGGCTGGAGATTGCCATGCTGATCGCCCCTCTTATTATTCTGGCATTATTCATCGATAGAAAAAGGGCTTTACTATTGGGGTTTTTCGGTCTTAATTATCATGTTTGGTTTGCATACACGAATGCATTCGGCATCAGGCTGGGATTATGGGAATACCCGTATCAAGTACTTCCTTTTTTACCAAGCTTTGCTTTAGATGCATCTTTAGTTCCGATAGCATTTATGCTGTTGTATCAATGGACGTTAAATGGGAAGAAAAATGTTTATCTATATTCAATCGTTTTATCAGCGGTCTTCGCCTTCCTCTTAAAGCCCGTGATGGTATTTCTGGATCTTTTTAGAATGTTCTATTGGGTGAATTACCTTCACTTATTTATGTTTTACATTGCTTTTTTCCTTGTCTCGAAGTGGATAACCAACATTTTTATCAGACTGGAAAAGAGTAAGCCAGACAATTGAAAAAGCCCTTCTCATTTAATGAGAGGGCTTCTGTATAATTTCCTTTATTAATTTCCTATGTCAGCACATTCTCTTCAGTGACCTGACCTGTTTCTCTTTTTTATCACTTCAAGCAAAATTTCCCCTTATCCTTTTACCTGGCCGGAAGGGTACGTTGATTTTGATGTAACCCTCAGGCTTTCTTGTAAGAGTAATTCCACTTTTTTAAGCTTTTAGGAATAATAATAATTTTATTTAATATTGGACTTTTACCTCACAAGTGTACCTTCCCATTCTTGAATGCCGCCATCAACACTAGCCAGATTGGAATAACCTTTGCCTTCTAATATTTCGGCGGCTTGCAGACTGCGCTTTCCACTCCTGCACAATAAAACGATTTCTGCATCTTTCGGGAGTTTCTTATATTCCGTTTCTAATGTGCTTAAAGGCATGTTGACCATTCCGTCGATATATCCAGCTTCATACTCATAAGGCTCACGAACATCCACAAAGATGGTTTTACCTTTGCCTTGATTATTCAACTTTTCTTCCAACTCGGTTGTTGATATCATTTCAATACCCGCTTTATTAATTTGGGGATAACCCAAATACACTATTAAAAGAATAATAGGTAAATACATTAAAAACCTTTTCATATAGGAATGCCCCCTCTTAACTACCTTTCAAGAACAATAAATCGTCCTCCAAATAAACTCTTAACATAATCAATTTTGACTTGATTGAAGTAAGGTTTACTTGATTCATGAATTAAAAATAAAATCCCATCTTGCTCAATAACCTCATCGTTTTCTAATGCTGACTCTTCCAGAGCCAGACGAAGTTGCGGCCCCCCTCAGCCAATTCCAATAGCTAAACGGATGAAAGGCTTTTTTCCTTCATTTATAAGGCCTTTTACTTCTTTTTTTATTTTTGATAGGGCCAATTCTGTTATTTCCACCAAAGTCCCTCCTCCTAATCGTTAAAAATGTACAAACAAATCCGCCGATACGGCCTCATTCAGTACCCATTTAATTGGAACTTGTTCAGCTGGATAAATAAAATCTGTTTTATCTTTAATATCCAGGTCTACTGCGTACAGCTTCACACCTGATTCGACTGCTATCTCGAGCAGTTCATGAATGGATGGAGCATTGAAGTCGTTTAGCGCATTTGACAGATATTCTATACCATCCGATGGAATAGGGATATAGTTTTTATCTAAAATGTTTACACCTTTTCGAGAGAACGCCAAAATCACGTCAGCCCCCGAAGACGCAGCTCCCACCGCTATGTTTAAAGGTGGATATGCAGATTCTAATTCATCATGCAGTGCTAAAACGACAACTTTTTTTGTATTCATCCTGGTCACCTCTGCTAATAACTTAATACGGCATCCGCTTGATATGCTCTATCCAAAAAAGTAACGACTCCGGCTAGTTCGGCACCTTCAATTAACTCCAGGCCATCTGCAATCAACACATTCATCTGACAACCGTATAAATGAATGCCTGCCTGCAGAGCCTTATTAAGCAAGGACGATAGGTCCACCCCATGTGTTCTCGACATTTTCTTTAGATACCGTTTATCTAACACATGGGCTCCATCAAGATCAAAAAATATATCGACATCATTTTTTTGCTCAACCATTTCCATAGCTTTCTTTAGCACATAGGGAACATTTGAGCTTAAGGATACAAAGTATACAAATTTCTTGTTCGCCATACTTACCCCTTCTTTCACTAATACAATGTATTTTCTCCCTGCATTTACAAAATATCTAACCAAATCTTTACGGCAGTAGCTCCAATTAAAAAGGCCAATATCATTTGAAGGATTTTTGTATTTACTTTTTTCCCGGCCATAGCCCCTAATGGGGAAGCAATCAGACTCGCAATGACCATGATAAAAGCAGGGAAATAATCAATCTGCCCGGTTGTTATTTTTCCTACTGTAGCACCAATTGAGGAAATAAATGTAATGGCCAGTGATGAAGCTATCGTCATTCTTGTAGGTATCTTTAGTACAACCAGCATGATCGGAACTAAAAGAAATGCTCCTGCTGCCCCGACAATCCCGGCACCCACACCGACTATCAACGCCAAAGAAGCTGCCAGCCACTTATTGAATTTCACCTGATCAAGAGGGATATCATCAATCCCTTTCTTCGGTATGAACATCATTACTGCGGCAATCAAAGCTAGTATTCCATATATAAGATTAATGCCCCCTTCAGACATTAACTTTGATCCGTATCCGCCAACAAAACTTCCAATCAATATACTGCTTCCCATATACGCAATTAACGTTTTATTCAGATAGCCGCCTTTTCGGTATGCCCAAACGCCGCCAATCGTTGCAAAGAAAACTTGAATGGCACTGATACCCGAAACTTCATGGGCACTAAAGGCTGCTACACCGAATAAGGGTGGAATATAGAGCAGCATGGGGTACTTTATAATTGAACCCCCAATGCCTAACATCCCCGAAATATAAGATCCGATAAAGCCGATTAAAAATATTGTAATAATAAATGCTGCATCCATCCTGGTACCTCCCTTTGAAAAAAGGGAACCTTTTCGCAGGTTCCCCTTATTTTTTTATCCTTTTTTAATCCAAAATTTTAAAACATCGTTTTCTTCTTCATGTTTTAGGAATTCATGTCCGCCTGATTTAGCCCAGGCTGTCAAATCACTCTTAGCCCCTTTGTCAGTGGCATGAATTTCAAGGATTTCTCCTGAAGCTAATTCATTCATTGCTTTTTTTGTTTTCACGATTGGCATTGGACATGCTAAACCTTTTGCATCTAATAATTTTGTCGCTTCCATTTATTTTCCTCCTGAATTTTTGTCTTACCGAACCGCACAACGGTTTGGTCCGATTTCCATTTCACGTTGTTTTTCTTCATCAGGGCTGATTTTCCCCATGTTTGTTTCACGAATTTCTTGATATGCATTTGGTTGAGGCGGTAGGTTTTCTGTTACCATTTTTCTAAATTCATTTTCATCCTCAATGTTCAGACCATGATTTTTCTCAAATAGTGTCCCTAATCTTTCTGACACACTTCCATCTTCATTCAATTCATCTATGATCATAAAGTGAGCCGGCAGAACAACCAGGTCTTCTGAAAGCTCTTTATAACGGGAGTAAAGACTTTCTCTTAAATCTGCGACCCAGTCTTCAGCCATTCCAGCCAAATCAGGTCTGCCAATGGAGTCTATGAATAAGATGTCTCCTGAAAGCAGGAATTTCTCATCAACAATAAATGATGTAGACCCAATTGTATGGCCAGGAGAATAAAGCGCATGAATATCAATCGCTGTATTTCCGATTGTCACCACATTGCCGCCTTCCAGCGCATTGTAATCAAATGTTACCTCTACAGCATCCTTTGGAGGCAGCCAGTAAGAAGCACCCGTTTTCTCAGCAATGACTCTTCCCCCAGAAATGTGGTCAGCGTGTAAATGCGTATCAAATACATGAGTGATGTTTGCACCAATGCGATCAGCAAAGTCAAGGTAAATGTCAGTCATACGAGTTGCATCAATAATTGCCGCTTCTCCGTTGGAAACTACCATGTAAGATAAGCAGCCCTTACCGATACGAACGAACTGATACACTTCGCCGCCATCTTTTAGGTCGCCGACTTTCACTGGTTCCAAGTGTTCACTCCATGCTTTCATTCCACCTTGTAAGTAAGATACTGTTAAACCTTCTTCCGAAAGCATCTCTGCCACCATAATAGAGGATCCTTCTTTAGCACATACAACCAATATTTCTTTATCAGCCGGAAGCTTTTCTAAAATTTCTTCCACTCCATCAAGCAGTTCAAAATACGGGATATTTAGATAATCAAAGTTTTCACCTTCAATTTTCCAATCCTGAAAGTCACTTTCATTACGAACATCCAGAATAAACAATTCTTCTTTATCGAATACTTTTTTAGTTACTTCTGTTGAAGTCATAGCTCTCACTGTCATAATAATTTTACCCCCTGTGGTATAATTTATTTTAAAAATTTTTCCTAAGTATTATTGCTATTTGAATGATATATTTGATTTCCACTCCAGTTGAGCGACTCTGCAGGGCGGGCGGTGAGCCTCCTCGGCTGTGCCTGTGGGGTTACGTTCCAGTGGGTACGTAACACTGGTCTCACCTGTCATCAAAAGTGAAAGCACCCCGTTCAGGCCCGACAGGCAAATGTTCCGAAGAGAAGAAAAGGTGAATTTTCCTTTTATTCTCTTCGGGTTATTTGACCCCGAGGGGCTGGGTGCTGCAACTGGATTGGGGGTCTCACCTGTCCCGCTAGTCCCGCAGGAGACCGCACACCTTACGTTCCAATCAATCCTCCATAAACAGATACAACAAAACTAGTGTAAAAACAACAACCTTTAAGAAAACAACCTATTTTAAATTTTTTCAAGTCTATTAAAACGTTAGTGTCACTTCTGCCTCTTTAGCAAACTCTAAAAATGTTACAGCTCCACCTACTTCAATTCCATCAACAAATGCTTCTTTTTCTAATCCCATTACATCCATTGTCATTTGGCAGCCAATAAATTTAACTCCTAAATCCTGGGCCATTTCGACCAGCTCAGGAATAGCAGGAACATTCGCTTTTTCAAAGCCTTCTGCAAAATGTTCTTTTCCCTCTGGCATTGGAAGCTGTTTGTATGCGTCTTTATGGATCAGGTTCAACCCTTCAAATGTGAAGAAAATCGCTACTTCTTGATCGGACGCTGCTGCTGCCGTGGCAACATTAAATACTTTATATGCATCAAATACTCCACCATTACTTGCGATAATTGCTACTTTACTCATTTCTAATTCCTCCTATTTTCTTAATGTCATCATGATAGTATTTGGATCATAACCAACAACCCATTTACCATTTTTTTCAGTTTGGGGTACTCCCATTTGTCCTGTTTTATTGACAATTCGGTTCATTATCTCTGGATTCGTTTCAACATTTACTTCTTTATAAGGAATCTTTTGGTCAGCTAAAAAGTTCTTCAGCATGACGCAATATGGGCAGCGTGTTGTTGTATATACAGTAACTGTATTCATTTCACGTCATCCTCCTTACTTGTTTACACTATTTGTTTTTCCAGACCAAGCGCTCATACCTGGTACAACATTCATAACATGATCAAAACCTTTTTCAGCCAATTTTTGAGCTGCAAGGTCACTTCGGTTTCCTGTTCGGCAAACCACATAAATTTCATCGCCTTTGTCTAATTCTGAGAGACGATTCTCTAAGTCGCCCAATGGAATTGAAATCGCATTAGGAATATGGTTGAATGCATACTCAGCTGCTTCTCTCACATCTAAGACTACAATATTTTCATCAGCTTCCAACTTCTTTTCCAACTCTTCATTACTCGTTACATTGGGATGCTTTCTTTCAGTTACACCATCATCCGAAGACTTTCTTAGGTAATGCTTTAAAATTTCTCCTTCTTCAATGGTGCCAAGATACTGATGTCCCGAGCTGTTTGCCCAAGCTTGAATGTCGGCTTTAGAGCCTTTATCAGTAGCTTGAACCTCCAACACTTGACCGGCTTGTAAATCGTTCATTGCTTTTTTTGTTTTCACAATAGGCATCGGACATGCCAATCCTCTTGCATCTAATAAAAAGTCTGTTTTTAATGCTTCCATTTTATAAGCCTCCTAATTTACCCATTGGGGTATAATATTCTCTAAAAAAATATGCTTTATTTTGTCTCGCCTTCCCAAGCAAGCATACCGCCTGTCATATTGATCACCTTAAATCCTTGACTTTCAAGAAATTGTGATGCTTGACCACTTCTTCCGCCAGAACGGCAAACCATGATATACTCTTTTGACTTATCCAATTCATTCATACGGAATTCTACTAAACCAAGAGGAATGTTGACTGCTCCTGGAATTTTACCCGTTTCTACTTCCTCAACTTCTCGAACATCAATTAAATTTAGTGATTTACCTTCTTCTAATAAAGTTTCTACCTCTTTAGCAGTCAATTGCTTCATTTCTATCTCCTCCTTTTTATCTCCAGGCATTCATACCGCCTCTTACATTTGTCACTTTAGTAAACCCTAATTTCTTCAACATTTTACTGGCGTTTTGACTTCTCATTCCACTTTGGCAAATAACGACTACTTCTTTGTCTTTTGCAAGCTCTTTCTCTGCTTTTTGCATTAGTTGTTGAAGAGGAAGATTTTTAAACCCTCTTATGTTATTAGCCTTAAACTCTCCAGGAGTTCGGACATCAATGAATTGTTTGTTTTTATCTTTCAACTCATTTCTTAATTCCATTGTTGAAATTTGCCTAACACCTTTTGCAGGAAACATTCGTTTAATAATAAAAAACAAAACCAGTCCGATTAATATATAATTTAAATAGTCCACAATTAGCCCCTCCTTTTTTATGTAGGGGGAAATATCCCCCTGCAGTCTAGATGAATAAATTCACGTTACCATCTTCTGCATCTGCTAAATATGCTGCAACCCCTGCATACTCGATATTATCTAAGAGTTCTTCTTTTTGAAGTCCTAATAAATCCATTGTCATCGTACAGGCAACCAATTTCACATCTTGCTCTTTTGCCATGTCAATCAAATCCGGCAACGGCATTGCGTTATGCTTCTTCATAACGTCTTTTATCATCTTGGGACCGAAACCAGCAAAATGCATTTTTGAAAGTCCCATTTTGTCTGCGCCTCTAGGCATCATTTTGCCAAACATTTTTTCCATGAATCCTTTTTCTACCTCAATGTTCTCATCTTTTCTGAGAGCATTTAAACCCCAGAAGGTATGAAAAATGGTTACTTCGTGATCATAGGCTGCTGCCCCATTTGCAATGATATACGCTGCCATTGCTTTATCATAATCTCCGCTAAATAATACGATGGTTGTTTTTTTCTTGTCTGTCATGGTAGTTCCTCCCTTTTGGTGTTATACCCCTGTAGGTATAAATTCAAGTAAAAAAAATTTATCCTTTCTTAATCCAAAACTTCAAAACGTCATTTTCTTCTTCATGTTTTAATAGTTCATGGCCGCCTGACTTAGTCCAAGCAGTGAGGTCGTTCTTTGCCCCTTTATCAGTTGTATGAACTTCCAATACTTGACCAGTTTCCAGCTCATTCATTGCCTTCTTTGTTTTTACAATCGGCATTGGACATGCTAACCCTTTTGCATCTAACACTTTATCTATATTCATCTATAATCTCTCCTTAAGATTGAGTGTGTTTATTATACCCCTGTGGGTATTATAATAATAAAAATTAATGAGGGTGTCAACCCTTTACTTTTAACGACTTTTTACCAGTAGGTTTACTGCCTCTTTTACTAGTTCTTCTGTATTTTTTTCTGAGTTTTCATCTGCTTGACGAACACATTCAACTAAATTGGAACTAACAAGTACGCCGATTGTCCTGTCAATGGCTGTACGTGCTGCAGACAGCTGGGTGTTAACATCTTTACACTCTTTATTTTCTTCCATCATTCTTAGAATACCTCTAAGCTGACCTTCAATGCGCTTTACTCTGTTTTTCATTTGAGCATTGTATTCCAAATGTTTACCTCCTTTAGCTTCTGGATGATTTCCTTTGTTATTTAGGTTTTCAACGATATATGATTCAACTGGTTTAATAAATTCTCTTCATATTTTTTAAGGGTGAAAGGTATGCAACTTAAATTTTTAAATGCTTCATAAATACCTTACAAGGTATATATTATACCCCTCCGGGTATAATGTCAACCTATATTCTTCTTTTTTTCATCAAGAACAGTATACATTTAAATTCGATAAACAACTTTTCTGAGATATATCAAGCGGCTGCGGTACCCGCTTCCTCTACTGGGACAATAACCCATTGCACTTTTTTTATTAATCTTTTATAATTCATAGTATAACAATAGGATTAAATGGTTATAAAGGAGGAACCTTTTATGAATATATTTAAAGAGAAATGTCCTAAATGTAATAGAACGTTAGTTACCCATAAATCAAAAGTGTTTAGTTTAGTTGTCATAAAGTCCTGCCCTGAGAAACATTTTGAAAAGGAATATCATCCTGCACTTGAATCTTATATTGAAAGCCATAAAATATCTTAAGATTTCTGTTTTATAATAAGAACCCCTGTAGACCTTTCTACAGGGGATTTATCTTTCAGCAGCTTCTTCATTCGATTTCACTATATTTTCTTCAATGATGGTTTGGAACCAATAAATAATGAGGGAAAAGCTGATAAAAGTCAGAAAAATATGATGCTGTCTAAAACGAATCAGTTTGAAGACATTAAGCTTTTGAAAAAGGTGACTTACCGGATATGAGAACAACCAATCCAAAATAACATTGATACCCAAATATCGGACAAAATTTCCATATGAATACTTAAATACCCATAGTGTCCCAACGAAGAAGGTACTCAAAACAAAAGAGACATTTGTAATTAAATCGGGAATAAGATTAATTTTTACCTTCCACCATCTTCTTGACTCAGCTATTTCACTCATTATAGTTAGAAGTAATGTAACAAATGTTGCTGAAGGCAAAAACCGAAGAATATACCTTTTCCCTATTAAAGGAATAGTCGCCAATGAGCCAAATAATAAAAACCACATGATTGCTCTATTTAATCTCATCCCTACACACCCTCTTGCTTTAAAGATAAAAGAACTAACACAATCCCTTTTATGATGTGTAAAGGTACCATCATTCATTCATTAAATCCCCTTTTAGAAGAAAAGATGTATTCAGCTTCATATAGGGCATTAATTCAATATCGCTTGTAGAGAAGACATAATCGGAGTTGACAAGCAATTGAAATGATTCCGGGCTGGTACGTTATGGACCACCGTTCTATCCGCATGATAAACACAAAAAAGCTTCCCGCAAGTTTCGTCAACTTTTAGGAAGCTTCTTTTATTTTCGGTTGGTAAGATGTTAGTTTTTTAACATCACCTTACCAACAAATCCTTTTATATCAAGGGTTTAGGGGGCAGATTACATCATGCCGCCCATTCCACCCATGCCGCCCATGTCAGGCATGCCGCCGCCGTTGTTTTCTTCAGGAATGTCTGCCACTACTGCTTCAGTAGTCAGGAACATTGCTGCAACGGATGCTGCGTTTTGAAGAGCAGAACGAGTAACTTTTGTTGGGTCAACGATACCAGAGTCGATCATGTTTACCCACTCGCCAGTTGCTGCGTTGAAGCCTGTTCCGACTTCTTCCTTCTTCAGGCGCTCAACGATGATAGACCCTTCAAGGCCTGCGTTGTGCGCGATTTGACGGATTGGCTCTTCAAGTGCGCGAAGAACGATGTTGATACCTGTTTTAACATCGGCATCAGCTTCAAGAGAAGCAACTTTGTTGTATACGTTCACCAGCGCAGTACCACCACCGGAAACGATACCTTCTTCTACAGCCGCACGAGTTGAGTTCAATGCGTCTTCGATGCGTAGTTTACGCTCTTTCAATTCTGTTTCAGTAGCCGCTCCAACTTTGACTACCGCTACACCGCCTGCAAGCTTAGCAAGGCGCTCTTGTAATTTTTCACGGTCGAATTCAGAAGTTGTTTCTTCCATTTGAGAACGGATTTGGTTGACGCGGGCAGAGATTTGATCCGGCTCGCCTGCACCTTCAACAACTGTTGTGTTTTCTTTTGTAACCACGATTTTCGCTGCGCGTCCAAGCTGAGTGATGTTCGCAGATTTAAGATCAAGTCCAAGATCTTCTGTGATCACTTCACCGCCTGTAAGGATGGCAAGGTCTTCAAGCATAGCTTTACGACGGTCACCGAATCCTGGAGCTTTAACAGCTACTGCGTTGAATGTTCCGCGAAGTTTGTTCACTACTAATGTAGCAAGAGCTTCACCTTCAACATCTTCAGCAACGATCAATAATGGCTTGCCTTGTTGCACGACTTGCTCAAGTACAGGAAGGATTTCCTGGATGTTTCCGATTTTCTTGTCAGTGATCAAGACATACGGATTTTCAAGAACCGCTTCCATTTTGTCAGAGTCTGTTACCATGTAAGGAGACGCATATCCGCGGTCGAACTGCATACCTTCCACAACGTCAAGCTCTGTAGAGAATCCTTTAGATTCTTCGATTGTGATAACGCCGTCGTTTCCAACGCGCTCCATAGCTTCTGCGATCAATTGTCCAACTTCTTCGTCAGCAGCAGAGATAGCCGCAACTTGTGCGATGGACTCTTTGCTTTCGATTGGTTTAGAGATTGCTTTCAGCTCTTCAACTGCCGTTTGAACCGCTTTTTCGATACCTTTGCGGATACCTACCGGGTTCGCACCAGCTGTAACGTTTTTCAGACCTTCACGGATCATCGCTTGCGCTAGAACCGTTGCAGTAGTTGTACCGTCACCAGCGATTTCGTTTGTTTTGCTTGCTACTTCAGCAACAAGCTTTGCACCCATGTTTTCGAATGCATCTTCAAGTTCGATTTCTTTTGCGATTGTCACACCATCGTTAGTGATTAGTGGAGAACCGTATTTTTTCTCAAGTACCACGTTGCGTCCTTTTGGTCCGAGAGTTACTTTTACCGCGTTTGCTAATTGATCCACACCGCGAAGCATGGAACGACGTGCTTCTTCGCTGAATTTAATATCTTTAGCCATTATAAAAGACCTCCTTAAATTTAATTAGGTATATTTGTAGTTAAGGCTCTTTTCTTAAACTTGTTGCCATTTAATATGCATTTTGAAAAAGTACTCCTAAACCGCCTGATAAAACCGGGTTGGCCAGAAAGAAAAGAGCTGACCTTTCTGTTCAGAGACATTTCTTAATGAACAAGAGAAAAATCCGGCATTTGGGATTTTTCGAAAGCAACAATTTTTACGAATACAGCTTCAGTTAAAGATTAATTATTCGCCGACTACAGCCAGAATGTCACTGTCACGAAGAATCAGGTATTCTGTGCCTTGGTATTTCACTTCTGTACCAGCATATTTAGAGAAGATGATTTTATCGCCGACAGCCACTTCAAGAGCTGCACGCTCACCATTATCAAGAACTCGGCCTGTACCTACAGCAACAACTTTACCCTCTTGAGGTTTCTCCTTAGCTGAATCCGGTAAAACGATACCGCTTGCTGTTTTTTCTTCTGACTCTACTAGCTCAATAACGACGCGATCACCTAGTGGTTTTAACAAGTGAAACAACCTCCTCATAATATTATGTAGATTGATATTTATTAGCACTCGTTTGAGGTGAGTGCTAACACATTTATTATAATAAATAATTCGTTTTCATTTTGCAAGAGTCCTGCATAAATTTTTTTCGTCAAAATTCCCGAAAATGCACACCCTCTTATTTTATGTGGGACAGAGGTTTTTTATGCCGATGATTTGCGGTGATTCTCGGCACGGTGCATATTTGTTTTTTGCGTTCATTACAAAGGTAAGCTGAATTCCCCCTATCAATCCAGCTATTACTGCCGATAAATTAGAAATTCAGGTTCTTTTATGACAAGCTATTTCGTATAACAAAGTAAAACCACTTTCTTTGCGAAAACGGCACTTTATTAGTAGAATTGTAAAGAAAAGCGGAAGCTACTAAGGATCGTTTATACAGATCTATATAAGGAGACATCACGTTGAAAAAACATTACGGATATGTTCTTATTGCCTATATCATTATGCAGCTTTCCAGTATCCTCGGAATCCCGGTTCTTTATTACATCCTTGTGAATTGGTTCAACCAATCCAGCGAGCAGGCAGAAGCGATTGTTCCCGGGTACTGGCTGGTCGTTTCATTTTCAATTGCGCTTCTTGTGGTCTGGGCCATTTTGCGAAAAACGGAGACAACGACACGCCTTGACAGGGAGGCACCGATGTCAGTCGGATTCTCTGGTTTATGGGCAATTGCCGGAATATTTATAGCTTTCTTCGCACAGTCTATAGCCATCCAGATTGAGAGCCTCCTCGGCATCAAAATGGGGTCGGAAAATA
Source organism: Rossellomorea sedimentorum (assembly GCF_046237645.1). GTDB lineage: Bacteria > Bacillota > Bacilli > Bacillales > Bacillaceae_B > Rossellomorea > Rossellomorea sedimentorum. The sequence goes on along the minus strand of NZ_CP143546.1, from coordinate 290,469 downwards.
CAAAGATGATTGTCAACATCATAGATACCGTGCCGTTGGCAATGATTGTCGCCGCGGTCATCGGACCGATCCTGGAAGAAATCGTATTCAGGAAAATTATCTTCGGTGTGCTATATGAGCGCTTTTCATTTATCATTTCCGCGCTGCTCAGTTCGATCATCTTTGCCTTTGCTCATTTTGAGCCTGAGCATGTTCTGTTATATTCCGCCATGGGCTTTACATTTGCCTTCCTTTATGTGAAAACCAAGAGGATTATTGTGCCAATCATTGCCCACGTATCAATGAATTCTCTCGTGGTGTTGATGCAGTCCATCTTCAGGGAAGATATCGAACGAATGATTGAAGAGGCGGAGAAAATTCAAGGATTTATAGGAGGATTATTTTTATGAGGAGATCACCTTTGTTCAGCGGCATACTTTACATCCTCCTCGGGGTTTTATTTACGTACTTTGCGATTCGAAATGTAAATGACCATGGGTGGGGATTTTTCTCATATTTGATGGTGCTACTGGCCACTCTTGATTTTGTTTCAGGATTCAGGATGGTCGCCATGCACTTCAAAATTAAAAAGCATATGGATAATAAGAAGTAGAAGAAGTCTGTTAAGGGCTTCTTTTTTTGTTTAAGAAGGTGGATCTACAGGCAGTGTTTGAAGATTTTCGACTAACGCCTAATTCGCCAACTTTATAAATACCCTTTGATGCCGGCGGTTTACGCCTCAACCCAATTGCAACACCTCTATCACACTCTTTGACACCGCCGATTCCCGTTTCAACCCAATTGCAACACCTCTATAACACTCTTTGACACCGCCGATTTACGCCTCAACTCAATTCCAACACCTCTATCACACTCTTTGACACCGCCGATTTCCGTTTCAACTCAATTCCAACACCTCTAACACACTCTTTGACACCGTCGATTCCCGTTTCAACCCAATTCCACCACCTCTATCACACTCTTTGACACCGCCGATTCCCGTTTCAACCCAATTCCACCACCTCTATCACACTCTTTGACACCGCCGATTTACGCCTCTCCCCCATTCCACCACCCCTAACACACTCTTTGACACCGCCGATTCACTTCTCACCCAATTCCACCACCTCTAACACACTCTTTGACACCGCCGATTCACTTCTCACCCAATTCCACCACCTCTAACACACTCTTTGACACCGCCGATTCACTTCTCAACCTAATTCCACACTCCCTAACTTCACTGTCGATTCTCAACCTCTTTATGTAAAAGAGCTTTTCCGAAGACGGAAAAGCTCTTTCTTTTAATAATAATAAGGATACGGGTAATAAGGATAGTAAGGATATGGGTACGGATAAGGGTAATACGGTCTTGGCGTTAGCAGGGCACCTGCAGCCAGACCTGTCAGGAATGGAAGCCCAAACCCAAAGCCAAACCGTCTTCGGCCAAATCCGTATGGGCGTCTTCCATAGCCGAAACCTCCTCCGTAGCCAAGTCCCAGGATTCTTTCATCATTGGGATCAATACCATGATGGTTCATCTGCATCTTCCTCCTCAGTTCTGTTTTCTAACTGGTGACACTATAGACTATGAACCAGGGTTGTATCTTTCTTGGGTATTTGTCCTTGGTTTCCAATATTTATGCAGCAAAAGAAAAAGGAACAACCCGTTAAGGTCATTCCTCTCTCTTCCGCTCTTCTTCATATAGTTCTCTTTGAAGCTCCTGCTCTGCTTGGAGTACTTTTTTATAGCCGACCTTAGAAATCCAAATACTGATTTCGTATAAAAACAGCAGCGGGACGGTCACCATTAGATGGGACACGATGTCCGGCGGGGTGATAAACGCAGCGATGACAAGCAGAATGAAATACGCATAGCTTCTCATTTGCGCCATGAACATCGGCGTGATGATCCCGAGCCTTGTCAAGAACAGCATAACCACCGGCAGTTGAAACAGAAAGCCGAAGGGCAGTGTCAACTGGAAAAGAAAATGAAAGTATTCATTGATTCCGATTACCTGCTGGATGTTCAGTTCAGTTGATAAATTCATCATGAACTTGACTACGTAGGGAAAGAGGATGAAGTAAGCGAAAGATAATCCCCCCAGGAAAAGAAGCAGGGAAATCGGGATATAGCTCAGTGTCACCCTTCTTTCTCTATCAAGCAAACCAGGACTGATGAAAGACCAAAGCTGAAACAGAATTAGTGGAGACGTGATGATTAACGAGATGAAAACCATCATTTCCAAATATATTTTAAGCGGGTCTGTCAGTCTGAAAGCGTTCATGGTCAATTCTTTCGCTTCATCGGCATGCTGCAGATATCTGATCAGCGGTTCAGCGAGAAAGAAGCTCCCTATAAACGCTAACAAGAAGAAAACGACTACAAACATGAGCCGTTTTCTGAGTTCACCTATATGTTCATAAACTGTCATTTCATTATGACTCATAGCGTTCAATCCTTACATTTACTTAGCATCTTTATTTTTATCGTCGTCGTCATCTGCTAAGCCTTTTGTTGCGTTTTTGAATTCACGCAAAGTGTTTCCTGCTGCTTTCCCTAATTCCGGCAATTTCTTCGGTCCGAAAATCAATAGAGCAACAATTGCGATCAATATGAGGCTACCTGGTCCTAGTGGCATAACGCTCACCTCCTCGTTCTATCATAACGTATCGACTATCTTTTTTCTATTATGTTCTATTTTCTTCTTGTGACATTTCGGTGTCTTCTTCAGAATAATTTTTCAGGAAATAGACCAGGGACTGAAGCTCAACCGCCAGGTCAATATGATGAATTCTGATATGTTCCGGAGCCGTCAGGCGTGCAGGCGTGAAGTTCAGGATCCCCTTGATGTTCGCTTCCACCAGCCTGTCGGTAATATTCTGGGCTGCTCCAGCGGGTACGGTCATGATGGCCACTTCGATACCATTATCTTCAAGGTGTTTTTCCAGGTCATCCAAATTGAAAACCGGTACATCACCAATGACTGTGCCAACCTTTCCGGGATCTACATCAAACGCCATTTCTATTTTGGTATTATTATTTTTGATAAAATTGTAGTGCAAGAATGCCGTACCAAGGTTCCCAACACCAATCAGCACAACCTTTGTCAATGCATCCTGATCAAGTGTTTTGCTGAAAAAAGATAATAGGTAGTTAACATTGTACCCATACCCTTTCTTTCCTAACGCTCCAAAGTAAGAAAAATCCCTTCGGATCGTCGCGGAATCCACCTTAACAGCTTCACTCAGTTCCTTGGAAGAAACCCTCTGCTTCCCGGAGGAGTGTAAGTTCTTGATAAATCTATAATATAACGGCAGCCGTTTAGCTGTCGCCTGTGGAATCTTTGTACTTTCCTGATTCATTGCCATTCCCCCACATATCATTCGCTTGAGCTTTTATAGCTTACCTCTTACTTCATTTCTACTGATAACGCTTCCATATAACGGTGCGAAGCCATCCTTTTCATTCTGAGCTTGTTACTGTGATATGTCAATTCCTTTTCATGGTAATCCTCTTTTGTCTCTTCTATCATACACTATTTCGCAGATCCTGTCTGTCCAGCACACGGGCTGCCATTTCCTTAATATTGCCGTCGTCATTGATTTTGCGATACACTATACTAATAGAAACCAGCTTGTTTGCGGTACTTTTTTCCCCATGTGAAAAGAGCCCTACTATATAGAGGTGAATGAAATGATATTATTACAAGTTAATCAAATCGTAAAGTCCTTCGGCGCCGAAGTGATTTTATCGAATATAAAACTGGAAATCCAAAGCCGCGACCGTATAGCTCTTGTTGGACGGAATGGCGCAGGCAAATCTACTTTATTAAAAATTATATCCGGACAGCTTTCCTATGATTCAGGAGAAATTATCAAACCGAAGGAAGTCTCTATTGGCTATCTGGCCCAGCATACAGGCCTTGAATCCGGCTTATCGATTTGGGATGAAATGCTTGCCGTCTTTGACGACCTCCGCAAGATGGAGAAGGATTTACGCAAACTCGAGCAGCAAATGGCCGACCCCGCTGTTTATGAAAATGAGGATAAATATAATAGAATCCTGAAAGAGTATGATACTATCCAAGTCAGATTCAAAGAGTCAGGGGGGTATCAGTTTGAAGCAGATATCCGCTCCGTATTGCACGGGTTAAACTTTGCCGGCTTCGACTATGATACTCCGATTTCAACATTGAGCGGGGGACAGAAGACGCGCCTCGCCCTTGGAAAACTCTTGCTGACAAAACCGGATGTCCTGATTCTCGACGAGCCTACCAACCATCTTGACATTGATACGCTGTCATGGCTTGAACAGTATCTTCAAGGTTATGAAGGCGCCATTCTAATCGTCTCCCACGACCGTTACTTTTTAGATAAAGTCGTGAATCAGGTATATGAGGTTTCCCGTTCAAACTCAAAGAAATATCACGGGAACTACAGCCAGTTTCTTGAGATGAAAGCGGAAATGTTTGAAAGGGAAATGAAGCAGTTTGAGCGCCAGCAGGAAGAAGTCGCAAAGCTGCAGGACTTCATCCAAAAGAATATTGCCCGTGCCTCCACAACGAAACTAGCACAAAGCAGACGAAAGAAACTAGAAAAAATGCAGCTGATGGACCGGCCGCAGGGTGATGAAAAATCGGCGACTTTTTCTTTTACCATTGACCGTCAAAGTGGAAATGACGTCCTGAAAGTAAATGACCTTGCCATCGGTTATGAAAGTGATGTGGTGTCCTCCTCTATCAACATGACTCTGTCCAAAGGAGACAGTGTTGCTCTGGTAGGACCAAATGGAGTCGGTAAATCGACTCTGTTAAAAACACTGATCAAGAGATTGCAGCCGATTGAAGGAACGTTTACCTTTGGTTCTAACGTTTCCATCGGCTACTACGACCAGGAGCAGGCAGAGCTTTCCTCTAATAAAACTGTTTTAAATGAGTTATGGGATGAATATCCGATGAAGGATGAGAAAGATATCCGGACCGTACTGGGGAATTTCCTCTTCTCAGGCGAGGACGTCTTGAAACCTGTAACCGCACTGAGCGGCGGTGAAAAAGCCAGACTTGCCCTTTCCAAACTGATGCTCCAGAAGGCTAACCTGCTCATACTCGATGAGCCGACAAACCATTTGGATCTCGACAGCAAGGAAGTATTGGAATCCGCTTTGATCCATTATCCAGGAACCATCCTGTTTGTTTCCCATGACCGCTATTTTATCAACCGGATTGCCACAAAAGTAATCGAGTTGTCCGCAGAGGATGCAACCGAGTTTCTTGGAGATTATGACTATTACCTTCAAAAGAAGGGGGAAATCGAGGAGCTCGCTCAGCTCGAGAATAGCCAAAAAGTCCAGAGTCAGGGGCCTGTAAAAACCGAAAAGCAAAGCTATCAGCTTGATAAAGAGGCTAAAAAGCTGGAGAGACAGCGGAAGAGAAGAGTAGAAGAACTAGAATCGTTAATGGAAGAACTCGAGGAAACCATTAGGAAAGTAGAAGCAGAACTATGTGATCCGCAGGTCTTCCAAGATCATGAAAAAGTGATCAAGCTAAATCAAGCATTAGAAGAAGCCAAGCATGCCTTGGAAGAATATATGGAAGAATGGACAGAAATCGAAGAGCTTCTTCAATCATAATGTCATCTTTAAGTTTCGATTATTAAAAAAATGTTTCTTTAGTAGTGTTTTTGAAGACGTTTATCTAATCAGAAACCACCTTTTACATTTCTAATATAGAAAACCGGCTGCAGATAATGTTCAGCAGCCGGTTTTCTTTCATTATGTAAGTACCTTTTTAATAGGTACTTTATGATCTCATCCTAATATGTACTCTCTATTCCACAAATTTATACACAGAGAAGTTGGCTATTTCTCTTTATTCACAGGACTTTTCCACATTATCCACAATTTAATCCACAGTTATCCCCAATACCCACAAAAAAATAGGAAAATATTCCTTGGTCTTTTACACATATTAAACCCAACTTATTAACAACTTATCCACAACCTGTGTACAAAACACATGTTCTCATTAGAATAGAAATGTATACTTTCGTTTTCCCTTCTCTTTAGGTAACTAAACCTGTCTTTTACCCTTGAAGTGTGAATAATACTGTTGAATAAAACTTTTTAATAAAGTTTGTCCCTCTTGCCCTGTTAATTTAGCCTATCAAGAGATAATCCTAGTTTTATTCACAGCTTTATCCTCAATTGCGTCTGAAATTACCCTGATTAGCTTGCTATTTCACTTTCCTTTCCCATTCTTATCCCCAGCACAGCATAAAAACTCTCTCTTCTTTGACCATTTTCATAACTATTCCACGCTTTCTTTTAGCTCTACCCACAGTTTTGTCCCCACCCCTGTATAACTTCCTGCTTTAGTTGAGGTGAAATTCTCATTTTGACCGTTTTAACATATATAATACCCACAAATTACCCACACCTCTTTATCGGCAACTGAAAAATAAAAAGACTTGAGAGATGTTTCTCTCAAGCCTAAAAATTTTCGATATCAAGGCCGGGATTGGCGTTCATGGCCATCGTTCCCCGTTTGCCTTTTTCAAATTCTATGGTTCCAGCTGCCGCAATCATTGCGGCATTGTCTGTGCAGAGTGATAATGGAGGAATCACTAATTCGATATCCTTCAATGAATCAAACTCTCTTTCCAACGCAGCGCGTAAACCTTTATTGGCCGCCACGCCTCCGGCAAGTAAGACCTGCGTAACCTTATATTGTTTTGCTGCTTTAATTGTTTTCGTTACAAGGACATCAATGACACTTTGCTGAAAACTCGCAGCAAGTGTTTCAGGGCGAATCTTTTCTCCACGCTGCTCAGCATTATGGACCGTATTGATAACTGCCGACTTAAGTCCGCTGAAACTGAAATCAAACGAGTCAGCCTCCAGCCAGGCTCTGGGCAGATCAATCTCAGGATTCCCTTCTGCTGCCAAACGGTCGATATGCGGACCTCCCGGATAAGGAAGGTTTAACGTTCTTGCTACTTTATCATATGCTTCCCCCGCTGCATCGTCTCTGGTTTCCCCAATAACTTCATAGGAACCGTGTTCTTTCATATAGACTAACTCAGTATGGCCTCCTGATACGACAAGTGAAAGAAGGGGAAAATTCATTTCTGTCACTAAACGGTTCGCATAAATATGACCAGCAATATGATGTACGCCAATTAAGGGAAGACCGTGGGCAAAAGCCAACGCCTTTGCCGCATTGACACCAATCAGCAGCGCTCCTACAAGCCCAGGGCCTTCCGTTACAGCAATCGCATCCATTTCTTTCATGGTCATCCCCGCCTGATTCAAGGCTTCTTCAATGACAATTGTAATTTGTTCCACATGATGCCTTGAAGCAATTTCAGGAACAACTCCTCCAAAACGCTTGTGGCTCTCAATTTGAGAAGCGACAACATTGGAAAGAATCTCTTTCCCATTTTTGACAATGGCCACTGCTGTCTCATCACAGCTCGTTTCCATCCCTAAAATATACGTATCTTTACTCATATAATTTCACCCACATAACTAATGCATCCTCTTGGTTGTCAGAATAGTAATTTTTACGGATTCCACCCTGCTGGAACCCAAACTTTCTATATAGTGACTGGGCTGGAGTATTACTTACCCTTACTTCGAGCGTCATGGTCCTCGCACCCATTTCCTTGGCAATCTCTATCATGCTTGCCATCAATTTGCCGCCAAGACCTTGTCCTCTATAAGAAGGCAGGACAGCAATGTTTGTAATATGTGCCTCATCTATGATAATCCAAACGCCGCAGTAGCCGATGATTTGTCCCTGGTCTTCAATGACTATGTATGTAGCAAAATGGTTAGTCTCTATTTCATTGAAGAAAGCATCACGGCTCCATGGAATCGAAAAAGAGTTGGCCTCCACTTCCATGACTTGGTCCAAATCCTCTGTAGTCATTAATCTTATTGTATAATCGTTCATTAACCGATTCCCCAGTTTACCCTCTATTTTTGCGATTCTCTCCATTTTGCTTCCGCTTCTGCCAGCCTGATATAATTCGGCACAAGCCCATGAACAGGCTCTTCAGAAAAATCCATCCCCAGCCTGATGAGTTCTGAAGGACGAGGATTGTGGCTGGTCATATCAGCAATCACCGCCTGATCTCCAAGCTTGTTCTTTAAAACTTCCTGATGAATCTTTACATCATGACCGACAAATAATATCTTCTCATTGTATCGGCTTAGAGTTTCTACCCAATCTTCTGCGGGCAGGTTGGCATCTTCTTTTTCACACACTAACTTACCCTCTTTAAACCTGTACAGCCCTGTGTATAACTGTCCTCTTCTGGCATCAAATAATGGAGAAATGACACCTTCAAAATATCTGCCTGAGGAAGCCAGAACAGCTAAGCTTGAGACCCCGACCACCGGTATACCCAGCGTCCATGCCAGCGTTTTGGCAATGGTAACGCCTATCCTGACACCAGTATAAGAACCTGGACCGCTGGCAACCACAATTTTATCCAGTTCAGCCGGTTCTACATTGCATTCTTTCATCAGCAACTCAACAGCCGGCATCGCTCTCAGAGAGTGATTCTTCTTTATATTTGTACTATATTCACCAATAACTTCACCATCATTAACCAGTGCAACTCCCAATTGATAATTAGAAGTATCAATCCCCAGGATCTTCATTCAAAAATCTCCTTACATAACAATTCATATCGATCTCCTGCCGGCTCTAAAATAATGGACCTTTCCTCGTCAGACTTTCTCAAAATGGTCACAGCCAGCTTTTGATCAGGTAACTGCTCCTTAATCAAATGCGCCCACTCCACGACGGTCACACCACCGCCGTTAAAATATTCATCAAATCCTAGGTCCTCAAAAGAATCATCCAAACGGTAAACATCCATGTGATACAAAGGCAGCCGCCCCTGGTATTCTTTTATAATCGTAAACGTAGGGCTGTTCACATTGCGCTTGACTCCCAAGCCCTTGGCCAGTCCCTTTGTAAAAGTGGTCTTCCCCGCTCCAAGATCCCCTTCTAGTGTCAATACATCGTTTGCCTGAAGAAGTTCACCAAGACGGCCGGCAAACTCCCCCGTTTGTTCAGGGCTGCTAGTTACTAATTCATACGTAGACATACAGTTCTCCTTTAATGGTATAAAAAAACCTTAGGATCATAGTCATTTCCTAAGGATGAAGTATATATGTAGTTTACCCGATTTCAACAAGTTGAGCAAAAAATCTTTCATAAAGACAAAAAAAATAACGAAACATCGTTTCGCTAAACTCTTAATGTAATAAATGGCGGTCCGGACGGGACTCGAACCCGCGACCTCCTGCGTGACAGGCAGGCATTCTAACCAACTGAACTACCGGACCAGGGATTTTTGACGAAGTCAAAATATCCTACCTTAAAGTAAGGAGCAGACACTAAAGTCAAAATATCCTACCTTAAAGTAAGGAATAGATTTCACTCGTTCAAAACATCTCTCCTTAATATAAGGAGCAAAATAAAAATGGTATTGCGGGGGCAGGATTTGAACCTGCGACCTTCGGGTTATGAGCCCGACGAGCTACCGAACTGCTCCACCCCGCGACGATAATATAAATTGATATTAAACTGATATCCGATTTGAGTTTATCCTACTGAACCACCCCGATTTCAGAGGGATAATTCAAGATGCGGCTCAATCGGTGCGCTGATGTGTAGCTCCGAAGCTTATTCGTTCGTGCTCCACCCCGCGACGATAAAAAAATATTTTACAGCCTGGCGACGTCCTACTCTCACAGGGGGAGATCCCCCAACTACCATCGGCGCTGAAGAGCTTAACTTCCGTGTTCGGCATGGGAACGGGTGTGACCTCTTCGCCTTAATCACCAGACTGTATAAACTTGAAAGAACATCGTTCTCTCAAAACTAGATAAAGGTATGAAGAAAAGAAAGTATTCCGAGTTTCGCTAAATAGTGTGGTTAAGTCCTCGATCGATTAGTATCTGTCAGCTGCACGTGTCGCCACGCTTCCACCTCAGACCTATCTACCTGATCATCTTTCAGGGATCTTACTCACATAAAGTGATGGGAAATCTCATCTCGAGGGGGGCTTCATGCTTAGATGCTTTCAGCACTTATCCCTTCCGCACATAGCTACCCAGCGATGCCTTTGGCAAGACAACTGGTACACCAGCGGTGCGTCCATCCCGGTCCTCTCGTACTAAGGACAGCTCCTCTCAAATTTCCTGCGCCCACGACGGATAGGGACCGAACTGTCTCACGACGTTCTGAACCCAGCTCGCGTACCGCTTTAATGGGCGAACAGCCCAACCCTTGGGACCGACTACAGCCCCAGGATGCGATGAGCCGACATCGAGGTGCCAAACCTCCCCGTCGATGTGGACTCTTGGGGGAGATAAGCCTGTTATCCCCGGGGTAGCTTTTATCCGTTGAGCGATGGCCCTTCCATGCGGAACCACCGGATCACTAAGCCCGACTTTCGTCCCTGCTCGACTT
>NZ_CP143546.1:180000-275000 GCF_046237645.1 Rossellomorea sedimentorum | reverse complement strand
TATTAACTCTCGCAGAAGCGAGGTTTATAATATAACATGTACTATCAAAAAGTGTCAAGCACTTTCTTTAAAAATAATGGCGGTCCGGACGGGACTCGAACCCGCGACCTCCTGCGTGACAGGCAGGCATTCTAACCAACTGAACTACCGGACCAAAGATTTTTGCCGACAGGCACAATATCTATCCTTAATGTAAGGACTAGAGATTTCGCGAATAGATTATTTCACTTTTCAAAGGAAGTTCAATACTCCGCTTCGCTTCGCAAAAAAACTTGGTGACCCGTACGGGATTCGAACCCGTGTTACCGCCGTGAAAGGGCGGTGTCTTAACCGCTTGACCAACGGGCCATTTATTAATGGCGGAGAAGGAGGGATTTGAACCCTCGCGCCGCTTACACGACCTACACCCTTAGCAGGGGCGCCTCTTCAGCCACTTGAGTACTTCTCCACTTCTTCATAAAATGGCTCCGCAGGCAGGATTCGAACCTGCGACCGATCGGTTAACAGCCGATAGCTCTACCACTGAGCTACTGCGGAACAAAAAATAATTAGTGTCGTTGTCCGACTTTTATTATTATAACTACATATATCTTGCTTGTCAACGGATTTTTTGTGAGTTATTCAGAACTTGTTTTTTCTAGTTTCAGTCTTCCCCTGCACTTTCCGCAAACATACCGTTCTGTATTTATTCTGCGCCTTCTTCTGTAAACTAGGTTACAGCCAGTACATACATACTGCAGCATTTTTTGTTTCTTTTTGATTGAGGATTGAAGGGGATTACAGTGCCTTGGGGCATTAACCTGTGTCATCAAATCCTTGAAATCCTTGTCCCTGTGCTTGTATCCTCTTCCCTCTATATGCAAATGGTAATGGCAAAGCTCATGTTTAATAATACCGACAAGCTCATCCATCCCATTCTCTTCTAAATATTTTATATTGATCTCTATATTATGCGACCGCAGCATATACCGTCCACCGGTCGTACGCAGTCTCTTGTTGAAAAAAGCCCTGTGCCTGAACGGCTTTCCGAAACTTGCGGAGGATATCTCTTCAACTAATTGCTGCAATTCACCGTTTTCCAATGCCGCCAACCCCTTTCAGTGAACCTGACAAACTATTATAGCATATATTTAAGTAGGGACTTTTAAAAATCCATGAATGAATTCGCATTGATTTTGGCTTATTTCCCGCTATGAAAACAAACCGAGAGAGCAATGAATTTGCTCCATCGGTTTGTTTTCATAGCGGGACCTTGCAGCAGAGCTGAAAGGCAATTGAAACCAGAGGCTTCAATTGAATAAGCCAAAATCAAATAATCATTATTTATAAAGGAGGTTTGGTTATGCCTAACTGGCTCGTCAGCCAAATGCGTAAAGCGTACTTTGAAAAAGACCGCTACCAGATCAAACTTCTCAATCAGTGCTGGTATTTTTATAGAAAAAAACACTGCTCCTAACAAGCAGTGTTTCATTATGACTATTCCTTCACCATCGACAAGGCCACTCTTCCTTTTTTTACATCGGCACTCTCTACCCACACGGTTACCACATCTCCGACCGAGACGACATCCAGAGGGTGCTTCACAAACCCTTTTCGAAGTTTTGAAATGTGAACAAGCCCATCCTGTTTTACTCCAATATCCACAAAGGCGCCGAAATCGACCACATTTCTTACCGTTCCCTGCAGCTCCATACCCGGCTGGAGATCCTCCAACTTCAGCACATCTTTCTTTAGCAAAGGAGCAGATAATTCGTCCCGGGGGTCACGGCCCGGGCGGACAAGGGCATCAATGATATCTTTCAGGGTCAGCTTTCCAATACCGAGTTCTTCCGATAACTCATCAAGTTGAATCCCTTCCACTTTCACCTTGAGCTCTTCTGTCCCTAGAGAGCTTTCATCCATATTGAGTTTCTTGAAGAGTTTTCTTACTTCAGTATAGTTCTCAGGATGTATTGGTGTTCTATCAAGGACCTCTTCTCCGTCAATGATTCTCAAGAAACCGATGCACTGCTCATATGTTTTTGCACCAAGACGCGGTATTTTCTTGAGTTGCTTTCTCGAGGTGATCCGTCCTTCCTCTTCCCTTTTCTTCACAATATTATTGGCAACTGTTTTAGATAAACCAGCTACATATTGTAGCAGCGAGGACGAGGCGGTATTTACATTAACCCCTACCTGATTGACGACAGTCTCTACTACAAAGGTAAGAGATTCGTTTAGTTTTTTCTGTGAGACATCATGCTGATACTGTCCGACACCTACTGATTTCGGGTCTATCTTCACCAGTTCAGCTAAGGGATCCTGCAGCCTTCGGGCGATGGAAACCGCGCTCCGCTCTTCTACCTGAAGGTCAGGGAACTCTTCGCGTGCGATATCAGAAGCGGAATAAACACTTGCCCCCGCCTCATTAACGATAATGTAAGACGTATCCTGATTTACCTCTTTGAGGATGTCCGCTACAAACTGTTCTGTTTCTCTTGAAGCCGTACCATTTCCAATGGCGACAATCTCAATTTCATATTTTTGGAGGGTCTTTTTAAAAGTATCTACAGCCGCCTCTTTCTTAGCTTTTGGAGGATGAGGATAGATAACGCTGATATCCAGCATCTTACCCGTCTGATCGACTACCGCCAATTTACAGCCGGTCCGGTATGCCGGATCGACACCCAGGACCATTTTGCCTTTCAGAGGAGGCTGCAAAAGAAGCTTCCTTAAGTTCTCTGTGAAGATATGTATAGCTCGATCCTCTGCCGTTTCAGTAAGAGAGTTTCGTATTTCTCTTTCAATGGACGGCTGGATTAACCGCTTGTAACTGTCCTCAATGGCCTCTTCAATGGCTCGGGAAGCAACAGATTCCTTCTTTATGACATTTTTCACAAGAAAGTTATGGATCCTTTCTACATTTGGTTCAATCGAGGTTTTCAGAATCCCCTCTTTTTCTCCTCTATTCACTGCAAGTACTCTGTGCGGTACAATCTTACTTACCGGTTCACGGTAATCGTAGTACATTTCAAAAACATTCTTTTCGTCTTCGGCATCTTTCTTTAGCGAAGTAACAAGAATCCCGGTTTTGAATGTATCATTACGGATCCATTCTCTATATTTGGCATCATCTGAAACGACTTCGGCAATAATGTCTTTCGCCCCATCAATCGCCTCTTCCGCCGAACTGACTTCATTTTCTTCAGAAATAAATTTTTCAGCTTCTTCCTTCAGGCTTCCAGCCGCCGGGAAAGATAACATCCAATCCGCCAATGGCTCCAGTCCCTTTTCCTTTGCCACCGTTGCTTTGGTTCTTCGTTTTTGCTTATAAGGACGATAAAGGTCTTCTACTGTTTGGAGTTTATCTGCTTTTTCAATATCCTTTTTTAGGTCATCTGTCAGTTTCCCTTGTTCTTCTATTAATCGCAGGACTTCCTCTTTACGGGTTTGAAGGTTTTGAACATAGTTCCAAGCATCCATCACATTCCTGATTTGCACCTCATCCAGTGCGCCTGTCTGCTCTTTTCGGTACCGTGCAATAAACGGTACGGTGTTTCCTTCTTCCAACAGAGATATCACACTTTTGATCTGCTTTATATTAATTGAAAGATCTTTAGAGATTTTTTCTATCAGATTTGTTTTTTCCATTAATAATGTCACCACTGCATTACCTCCAGTTTATTTCTCTACCTATCAAGTTTACCATAGCTTCTACTATATATACGGTTTAGACAAGGTACATTCCTTCTTGTCTTTCAGGTTCGCTGGATAACGTGAGAAACCGAATTCCTAGGAAGGTTGTATACACTGCCGTCCCCCAAGAGTGAAGCTGGAAACATTGTTGACTTGGCGGAAGGAGCAGAGACTTTGTTAGATACTCGGCATCTGGATTGAATGATAACCACCGTTTCCACTTTTTTGAATGAGGCTCTTTTCTTAAACTTTGTTGCCAATTAGTATAAAGTTCTTGAAATATAGCGATAATTCACAAAAGATGATCCTGGTAAACAAGAAAGAAAAGAGCGAGTGGGATAAGCCATTGTACCCGAGGGAAAAATCCAGCCCTCTGGATTTTTCCAATAGCAACAATCTATACGAATACAGCCTTGAATAAAAAGAAAAAGCCTACTCATCAGAGTAAGCTTCCAACTATAAAAGTTGTATCATCTATCGGCTCTGCCAGACGCAAGCTAATTTCATCATTAATTTTTCTTAAGGAATTACTATTTTGAAGCAGGGATTTAATATTCGTGATATTTAATCCATCTGAATGCAGCAAAAATTTGGATTGGGGTTCATACGAAAACCTTTGTGTGCGATATTTTTGGGGTCTGCCTGAAAGATAGCCCGTTACAGGCAGGGGATACGTCATCTTCCCTACCGATGAATAAAGGTAGAAACGAATATTCCCTACACAGCTGTATTCAAATTCATGACTGGCATAATAGACTTTCATGATGGCAACAGCCGCGCCTCTTTTATGCAGCAATTCTTGATTACAGTAATCCATCAAGGTTGAGACATCTTCATGATGATGTTTCTCCACTAATTCTACTACGGCATGAGAGGATTCATAAGCAAACTTTCCGCTTCCCAAGCCGTCTGCTAAAATGCAGATGAAATAATCATCAGTGGAAGTAAAGAAGAAGCTGTCACCACAATAAGGGTTTTTTCCTTTGGAGACTTGCTTGGCATAAACCTCAATTTGATTTTGGACTAAATGAGTCATCCAGATTGACTCTCCGAATTTCTCATTTCTGCATCGATAGCTTCCTTCAGCTTTTTGATCGCACGCCTTTGAAGCCTCGATACATGCATTTGTGAAATGCCCAGCTTTTCTCCGGCGTCCTTTTGACTGAGGTTATCCAAATAAGTATATTGAATGATGAGTCTTTCTCTCTCTGATAAAACATGCAGTACTTTCTCCAGGACAAGTTTCTGATTGATTCTTTCATAACCCTCGTCCACACTTCCGACAATGTCAAGCAGCGTGACCGTACTACCTTCAGAATCAGCCTCGATGGAATGGTCCACGGATAAAGCCTGATAACTCTTACCCATCTCCATCGCTTCCAGGACTTCTTCTTCTGTCACACCGATGTAGTCCGCGATTTCTTCGACTCTAGGTGAGCGCTCCAATGTATTGGTAAGTTCTTCTACAGTCGATTTAATCTTAGGGCCTAACTCTTTAATTCTTCTCGGCACATGGACACTCCATGTCTTATCACGGAGGAACCGCTTAATTTCGCCTACTATTGTAGGAATGGCAAATGCTTCAAATGTCTTACCGAAGGAATCATCATAGCGGCGGATGGCACCTAACAAACCGATCATACCGACCTGGACAATGTCCTCATGAAAGGATTTACCTTTCGAATATTTACGAGCTATGGATATAACAAGATTTTCATAGTGGAGCACCAGATTACTCTGTGCTTCCTCATCATTCTCTTCTTGAAATGCTTTTATCCATTGTTTTACCTGCTCTTTGGTTTGCTGGTTAGGTTGAGATAGTTTCGGCATCCTTCTCCACCTGCTCTCCTTCTAGGAACTTAGTCATAAACACCGTTACACCTTCTTGATGGTGGACCTTCACCTCATCCATCAGACTTTCAATCAGGTAAAGCCCAAGTCCGCCTTCTCTCAGGAATTCCACAGAGTTTTCGGCGTCATACGGTCCGACTTCTTCACGAGTCTTTTTAAAATCAAAGCTTTTGCCATTATCCGCCACCATAACTTCCAGGCGCTCTTTATACAGCGCGAACCCTACAATGATTTCTCCTGAGTCATCTTTATAGGCATGCTGGACCGCATTGGTAATGGCCTCGCTGGTCGCAATCTTCAAATCTTCAATGGCATCATATGTGAAGCCCATTCTGCTGGCAATTCCCGAAAGAGTCAGCCTAATGACACCTACATATTCTGGTTTTGCCGGGATTTTCATCTCGATGTAGTCAAAATCTTGCATTATTCTACGCCACCTTTTACCTCGGAATTAATATTCATAATATCTCCAAGTCCTGTGATATCAAACAGGCGTTTTAAGCGTTCTGATAACCCGTTCAAGTAAAGTTGGCCACCGTTTGCTTTAACGGTTTTGAATAAGCCTACAAAAACCCCTAAGCCTGTACTGTCCATATAGGAAACCTCGGATAAGTCAACGTTCATGACGACATTCTGCTCTTCTGCCGTAGAAGCAAGTGCGTCTTTCAGCTTCGGAGCCGTATAGGCATCAATTTCCCCGTTCACTTTTACGTCAATCACTTTATCATTTTCGTTCAAATCTATCGTTAAATTCATCAATTTCACCTCTTCTACAAATCCATTGCTATATTCGTTTACCCTATCATTCGGATAATAAACATTAATCAACAAATTCTTTTTAAAATAATGAGGGTGAAGTCATCCCTAAGCTGAAAATGCTGGAGCCTTTCCAGTTCTTTATATACACTGTTCACTATATCCTGGGCGGGCAGATGGATGTACTTCTCTATATATCCAATCAGATCCTCCCTTTCGATGAAACCTTCTTCCGTCCGGCATTCCGTTACCCCGTCAGAGAGAAGGATGATCAAATCGCCCACATTGACTTGCCTTTCATACTGTCTGTACTTGGCTCTCTTATCCACTCCAAGCAGGAGCCCCTTTGCTTCAAGATCTTCAAACTCACTGGTTTCAGAATTATAAAAGAAGCCAGGCTCATGTCCCGCTGAAGAGTAGTTGAAGACATGCTTGTACGGATCATACATGCCATAAAACATCGTAATGAACATACTTGGATCCACATTCATTTCTACAACTCTATTAAGGCTTTCCAAAACCGCGCTTGGAAAATGCCTGTGTTCAGGAAGACTGTCCATTGCATATTTGATCATGGACATGCAAAGTGCGGCAGGAATCCCTTTACCGATTACATCGGCAATGGCCACACTTATATAATCGTTGTCATCCTGTACAAAGTGGTAGTAATCACCGTTCATCCTCTTGGCAGGGACACTCAGCGCACCAACATCCATCGATTCGATGTCAGGGACTGTTGTACCGAGCAGAGTCTGCTGCATATTCGACGCAATCTCTATTTCATTATTCAACTCCTGCTGTTTCGAACGCAGGCTTTGATGTTCCCTATAAGCAAACCCATAGCCAATCATTACCTCTAGCAATATATCAAATGAATCAAGCACCTTCCTGGAGAGTCCCGGCTCCATATCAAGCATGATGCTCTTATGGAGACTGATGATCTCTTCCGGGGAGATGTTATGCTCTATTGATTTACGGCTGAACTTCTGGCCCAGATATAATGCCTGTTCATCCTGCTCTTTCAGATAATTTTCGATAATTTCTTTATATTTAACATCCATCAATTCTCTAAAGTCCATGTCACTCCCCCTAGCGGAGCCACTTTGTAGCTCTTATATCTGTACCTTCTCCCGGGGTCGATTCCACATTGAATTCATCCATCAATCGCTTCACACCCGGAAGTCCGGCACCAAGGCCCCCAGAAGTAGAAAAGCCGTCTTCCATTACTTTTCGAATATCCTTTATTCCCGGCCCTTCATCCAAAGCGATTATACGAACACCGTTCCTTCCGTTCTCGCTTAACTTTTCTATACATATTTGCCCCTGCCCGGCATATAGGTAAATATTCCTTGCCAGTTCAGAGATGGCAGTGGTTATTCGGGCTTGGTCGACAGTGCCAAATCCCAAATCCTTCGCTACATTCCTGCCCAGCTGGCGGGCTGCAACGATATCCCACTCGTTTGTGATTTTCACGCAGGATTGGATTTCCATACACTAGTCCCCCAATTCCTGTTGTAATTTCTCCAAACCTTTTTCTAGATCCAATGCCGTCAAAACATCATCCAGATGAATGCCCAATTCAATAAGAGTGATGGCTACTGCAGGCTGTATTCCTGTGATGACAACCTTTGCCCCCATGAGCCTGGACATATTGATTACATCTCCGAGCACCTTTGCGATAAATGAATCGATAAAGTCGATGGACGTGATATCAATCACCACACCCCTGGCGCTGGTTTCATGGATCTTATGAAGCAGGTCTTCCTGAAATTGCAGTGCCGTTTGGTCATCAAGTTCCCATTGAATGGATATTAGCAGACAATCGTGCAGCTTTAGTATAGGTATTCTCACACTGTTCCCTCCGTTGAGACAATTTTTCTATCCGTCATTTCCAGGGCTTTTTCGATACCCTTTCTTAATGTACTATTTGTACTAAATTGATTTAGATCTATTCCAAGATTAACAATGGTTTGGGCGATTTCCGGCCTGATTCCCACCAGCATGCACTGGGCCCCGACCAGCCGCACTGCTTCCGATGCTTGTATAATATGATGAGCCACCATGGTGTCCACAACCGGAACACCCGTGATATCAATCAGCACGACCTCAGCACGGTGTTTCACAACCCCCGTCAGCAGGTTTTCCATAATCAGTCTTGCACGTTCGGTATCTATAGTACCGACCAGCGGCATAACTGATATTTTTTCAAAAACCGGAATTAATGGAGCAGAGAGTTCCTGAAGAGCTATTTTTTGCAAAGAAACCGTCTTTTCCCATGTTTTGGCATAAGCATTTACAATTTCGTTATACATGGGAGAAAGCCATTTGTCAAAGTCCTCAACGGCTTCCATATGGTTTTCCTTATCAATTTTTCCGCTCTCCACCAAATAATCATAGACGATACGCCCAAACATTCGAATTCCAGATGTTACGAAAGTAAGCGGCCATCCCAGACGGACGACTCTTTCCGCAAATTCATCCAGCCTGGCAGAGTATTCTTCAGAATCTTCCAGGTTAGACACGATCAGGTCAACGAATTCATGGCTGGTTTTTACAAAGACTTGATCCGATACCACTTCCGTTACTATATCGTTTGATTCATCTTTCATTATTTCCATCCATTTTGATACAAATTCCGTTTTATTTTCCTTGATTGTTCCGATGAAATTGCTAAACATCTAGTCCTCCCCATATTATCATAAAGATTTTCTGTTCCCTCACTGATGTGCCAATTGTAATGTCGATGTAAAAATAAAGATAGTAAATATATAATCAAGGTGTTCAAAGCAGAAAACGCACTTCTCTTCGAACATATACAACAGGAAAACAGAAGCTTCTCAACTTAATTGTTTGATTTTCCCCTAATCTCATTTACATTATAAATATTTTTTAATTATTTGTCATATAATGTCCACTTTACAATAGACAAGGAACTTTATCCAATTGAAAGCATAACGTATTAAAAAAGCGCCGGGTACTCCCCCTGTTACTCAAACGATTAGGTTGTCCAGCCTGGCTTTAGGATATAAATTCGTATAGATTGTTGCTATCGAAAAAAACAAGCGGCCGGATTTCCCCCTTCGGGTACAAGGGCTTATCTGACTGAACAGGATGATTTCAGTAAATTACGGCTATATCTCTTGAACTTCATATAAAATTGCATCAAAGTTTTAGAAAAGAGGCAAAAAAAAGAACACCCTTCCCGGAAGAGCGTTCTTTTGTCAAAACTGTATGAGTCCCACACTGATCTGCAGGGCATCATCCACTTTTTCCATCATTTCATCATCTAAGTGCGTTATCTTATCCGTTAAACGCTGTTTGTCGATTGTTCGAATCTGTTCGAGCAAGATAACGGAATCTCTTTCAAAGCCATATCGCTTTGCATCAATCTCAACATGAGTAGGCAGTTTCGCTTTTTGGATCTGGGCTGTGATGGCAGCCACAATCACAGTGGGACTGAACCGATTGCCGATATCATTCTGTATTACCAGAACAGGCCTTACGCCTCCTTGCTCGGATCCGACTACTGGGGAAAGGTCCGCAAAATAGACGTCACCACGCTTGACAATCAAAGGATTAGCCTCCACTCACTAAACGTTCGACTGTATGTTCTGCCTCATATTCCGCCTGGATTGCTTCAGAAGCGATGGCAAGATTAATCTTGGCCATTTCCATATATCCACGTCTCATTGTTTCACGGATTTGGCGTTTCTTACGTTCACGAAGATACATTTTAGTCGCGCGATAGATATACTCATTGCGATTTACATTTTCTTGTTCTGCAAAGCCGTCCAGTTCTGTAACGAGCTGTTGCGGTAAGCGAATTAAGATTTCTGTTGTTGTGCTGGATTCAGACACAAACCACACCTCCACCAATCACTATAAACCGTTTCGTTTACTACCATAACTATCATACCATCAATTGCCGCAAGATAAAAGACATAAAATAAAATCCTTCTCTATTATCGGCCTATACGCTGGAGATTTATGCATCTTTTTCCTAAGCTCTTCAATAATATTTACATATTATATTCACCGTCGGCAGGATTGCTTAGTGTCCTTGCAATGAGAAACCTGGATTCCGCACTGCGCAGAGTCAGAATTACTTTTTATAAGAAGCGGCATTGGTACAGATTGTTGCTTACAGAAAAATCCAAAGCGCCGGATTTCCCCTCAGGTATCAGGGCTTGTCTGACTGAATAGGGTAATCGGCTCTTTTCTTTCTGGCTTACCAGAGTAATTTCTGTGAATTACGGCTATATCCCTTGAACTTCATAGTAAACAGCAACAAAATTTTAGGAAAGAGCCTTATAAAAACCGCTCGTTGCCAGCAGTTGATTGGAAACTTCCACCGGTTCCCCATCTTTTATATAAATCCTTGGCACGCGGTTGGAGATGATGCAGGGGATTTCATAATTGATGGTATCGAGCTTGCCCGCAATATCATCCATGGAAATGAAGTCCCCGTCCTGCCGTCCAATCAGGGTTACCTTGGTCCCCGGCTTGACCTTTTCCGGAAGGCTGATCATACACTGATCCATACAGATCCGCCCGACAATCGGGGCCCGTTTTCCATCCACCAGAACTTCCTGCCCCTGAAGCTTCCTCAACCATCCATCGGCATACCCTATCGGCAGCGTACCGATCCATTCCTTCTTTGTTGTTTCATAGGTCGCACCGTAACTGACCTTTTCCCCCTCCTGCAGTTCTTTCACTTGAACCACCCTTGAGTGAAGGGAAAAAACCTGCTCTAACGGAAATGGGAGAATACTTTTCATTTCCAAGGAAGGCGAAAGGCCGTACATCGCGATGCCCGCCCGTACTGCATTGAAATGGGCTTTCGGGTGGGAAAGTGTGGCTGCACTGTTCGAGCTGTGAATATATTTAGGTCGTTCCGACAAAGAGGCCAGCATCTCTTCAAAAACTTCCAGCTGCCTTTCAAAGTATGCCTTGTCCAATTCGTCTGCTGTTGCAAAATGGGTGAACACCCCCTCCAGCTGGAAAGCCTCCTCCTGCCGGATAAATTTCTCGATTTTTTGAAGGTCCGCGGAACTCCGGACCCCGATGCGCCCCATTCCCGTATCACACTTGATATGCAGATTCAGGCTGCCAGCTTCCTCACTCAAATAGGCACGCGCCGCTTCCAGCCAGTCGTAATCAAAGACGGTCAGCGAGATAGTATGCCTTACAGCAAGATAGGCATCTTCCGCCCTCGTCGCACCCAGCACTAAAATCGGGGCATCAATCCCATGTTCTCTAAGGGAAATGGCTTCATCTAAAAATGCGACAGCCAGTCCACCGGCCCCTGCCTTCAGAGCTGTATGGGCAGTCTGGACATCTCCATGCCCATAAGCATTGGCTTTCACCACCGCAAACATGGTAACTTCCTCCGGCAAATGCCGTTTGATGTTATGAACATTTTTATATAAATTATCAAGATCGATTTCTACCCAAGTATCTCTGAAAAATCGGGTTTGAGTAATCAATGAAATCACTTCCTCTTCATAAAAAAACAAAGCTACATCTCTTTGCAAGGCTGTTAGAGTATAAACCGGAACCTTACTACGCTGGTGATGGGCGGCAGTCATTATTAAGATTTGATTTTTGCCGGAAAATCCCCAGCTGTCAAACCCTATATTTCCTATTTTTTTGAAAACTGCCAGTCCTTCAACCCTATTGAAAGGCTGGCGCTTGCCGGAAACAAGAGGAGCCTGGCCAATTGTCTTTCCCTTTTCCAAAGTCTATTCTAGTCTTATAGCAACTTTTTCACTTTAGAACCATTAGGCTTTTAAAAAAGTATATCAGACCTTCCTGTTATTTATCTATTTACAGCTCAAAAATAGGAGCCGCCCATCCACGGGGCAGCTCCTCGTTAACTGGTTATTTTACCACGGACCCTTGAACAGAGCGGGCAATTTCTGTCATTTCTTCCGGTGTCAAATCATTGGAGGCCAGCATATAGTCCACGCCATCATATGTCCACGTGATGGTGCGGTCCGTCATTGCCGCGACTGTAAATCCAAGATCCTGGATATCGCCGTTCACCATTGTGGAAACCGTAACTGCAGGCACCACCGTCGATTTCTCTTGTACCAATGTGAAAGATTTTTCCCCATCGTACGTAAGAACGACACGTTTGCCGTCATCAGTCTTTACTTCTTTTTCCTCAACAAGCTCAGCCCCTTTGTCAGCTGCTGCCAGAGGGTAATGGACTGTGAACTCACTGTCGGAAACGCTGGCATTCACTGGAATCTCAAGCTGCGCACCAGTCATATTCTTCTTCATGTCGAAGTCATTTTTATCAAACGCCGCTTTGGTGTCCATTTCGGAGAATTCGACTTTAACAAGCGCATTGCGGTCGGCATCCATGACTTTTACTGAAGCCGGCGTTAAATCTTTCTTGTTAAAACTGATCTCCTGAACAGGAAGCATCTGGCTGTTTTGATATCTTGTGGCTGTTTCAAATACATAATGGGTTTTCGTCTCTGTGAATTTGGCATCCTTGTCGGACTTGATGTCTTCTACAAGCGACTCAAAAAGGTATGCCTGACTGCTGTTGTTCGGCCAGTCGCTTTCAAACTTGAAGCTTTTGTTCAGTGCAGGCGTTAAAACAAAAACACCTTCGTCATTCCGCAGGATCATCTGGCTTTGTTCTTTGGCAGGATTCGATAAGTTCACACGGTAATAATCCGGTTCATTATGCCACACATCCACATCATACGTCTGCGGTTCATCCCCGACCTGAAGAGTCATCTTTGCTTTCGCTTTATATCCCTTCATATCTTCTACTTTGGCCGTCAGATCCTTAAGAACATCCTCTTGTGACTTCGGTCCGCAAGCAGCGAGCATCAATACCGCCAACACCATTGCAGCCAAAACAACTAACTTCTTCTTCATCCTTTCAACCCCTTTTATCTCAGTTAACGTTAGAGAGAGGGGAAAACCAGCCGGCACGAATGAACTGTCCTCCATCTCAAGCCGTTCAACACCCGCCGTCCAGAAATCTTCGGAAAACAGCAATCCTGCTGCCGGATGGCCTTGTCTCTCCTATTGCACTATGAATATATGAGACAACCTCGGGGTTTATGCTAGGAAAGATGGCAAGCACACAAAAATGGTTGGGGGCGGGAGGGGGTGCGAGGTATCAAAAAGGAAGCCATTAAAAATTTTCAGTTTTTATCCTGCTCAAGGGTATGAATATAATGAATGAGACAATTTCAAAGGGCCAAAATCTTCAATAGAGTTTCTGCTTTTCAGGTCATGTTGAAGCTTTAGATTTTTTTGAAACTGCTTCTTTTTTTAGTTTATTTGGTTTTAGACTTTAGGACCCTTTTTTTGAGATACTTCCTTCTGCATTTTTACTCTCTTTTGGTCCCCAGACTCTTTCTAGAGGCCTGCTAAACTGCCGACCCTCTCAATTTTGGACCTAAAGAAGCTCATATCTTTTTTCAGATCTTAATTAAGATCCTTCAAGACACTTTTGAAGTCCTTTTTCCTTCTTTCATGCCTTGAGAACTCCCCTCAAGACACTTTCGCCCTCATTTGCTTTTTTCAGGTCCTTGCCAAACCCCCTCAAGACCATTACAAGGCTCAGTTTCTCTTTGCTCCGTCCTACAAAGTTCTCAAGATATTTAAATCGCTCAGTTTCTTTCTTCATGCTCTTGAGCCGTTCACTTCAAACACAGACAAGGCTCATCCACCTTTTAGATGGACCGGGTTACCACATTAATAACAAACAACTGCTAGAATTTTCACAGAAATACTCATATTAGTCATCCAACTCTTCAATAATCACCTGAGCAGCAGCAAAGTCTTTGCTGTGGGTAATGGAAAGGTGCACCCCTTTTTCGAAAGGCAGCGCAATATAAGGTTTGCCCCGTTGGTCTTTTCTCACTTCTATATCCGTGAAGGAGAGATCGGACCCGATTCCTGTACCGCGCGCTTTGGCAAACGCTTCTTTTGCTGCAAATCTTCCGGCGAGGAACTCATTTTTGCGCCCGCCCGATAAGGATGTGTAATGATCGATTTCCGCTTCGGTCAAGATTCTGTTGATAAACTTAGGCTGTCTCTCCGTAAGCCGCGCAATTCTTTGGATTTCCACAATGTCCAGACCGATTCCTATAATCATCTGACTCCCCCTCATTCTATTTCTATCTTTTAGTACATAGTATTAGTACAAGATATTCAATTTGATAGTAACACACTTCAGGCTACACACTTACCGCTTTAACAGGTAGAATGTTACACATATAAAATTGATATGTGCACACTGCTCTTAAAGGAGGCAATAAAAAATGTTTGTCCGCACAGAAAGCTTTTCTCAATTCATCCGTCTTTATCCGATGGTATCCATCATCATATTCATTCATCTCTTATTATTCAGCTTCACATTCGTTCCATTTCTACCCGAAATATGGGTCTATGAACATTTTGCCGGAATCAACCTTTTTATATTCAACGGAGAATGGTGGAGGCTGATTACACCCATTTTCGTTCACCTTGGTTTTGCTCACCTGTTATTCAACTCTTTTTCTCTTATTCTCTTTGCTCCTCCACTGGAAAGGATGCTAGGAAAAGTAAAGTTTACGCTCATCTATCTCAGCTGCGGTATCATTGCCAATATTGCCACATACTTTTTAAAACCGCTCACCTATAACCATGTGGGCGCATCAGGAGCCATCTTTGGGTTGTTCGGTGTTTATGTCGGGATGACTCTGTTTCATAAACATCTGATTTCAGCGCAAAACAAGCAAGTCATCATCCCCATTGTCGTGATTGGCTTGGTCATGACTTTCTTCCAGTCCAACATCAATATCACCGCCCACCTATTCGGACTACTGTCAGGACTGATCATCTCCTGGCTGCTGCTTCCCTATATGGTTAAAAAAAGTCGCTATTAAAAAAACGGCATGCCGGCAGGAGAGTTTCCTGGCGCATGCCGTTTTATGTTTTAGGTCTTTGTTTCACTTCTTCTTTGAGCAGCATACATCATTCTTTAGGTTTTCCCTTTTGATGTCCCCTCGCTCCTCGAACGCCATACATCATTTTGGGGTTTCCCCCTTTTGATGTCCCTCGCTCGCGGCATACACCTTTGCTTCCTCTCCTTTTGATGCCCCAGGCCGCTCGAGCAGCCTGCATATTTTATTACCCCTGTCTCTCAGGGCGATACCATCGATAAATGCTTCTCACACTTTCGTCATCAAGGTCGATGATCCTTCCCGCCGCCCCTGTTTCTCCAGACTTTACCGTTGCAGTCACATTGGCCAGCTTTCTTTTTACCTGAAAGAAATTCTGCTCTGTTTCCAATGCTTGAATCCGGTGTTTTTTCATAAAGAGAGTATGCTTCTGCCAAGAACGGTATCTTAAGCCGAGCTGGGCAGAAGCAATATTCCAGCCTGCACTGCGGAATTTGAGATACCCTAAAAGCCAAAATGGAATATAAAGAAACAATGACCATAAACCAAGCGGCCAGAAAGCAATGGATACACCAAGAACTATGGCTGTTACCAACACACTTTCCCTAAAAAGATACCGCTTCATTGACCTTTTAGGAACCATTTGGAAATCAACTGAGATTTTATATTCTGGCAGGATCTCTTTCATAACAACAGGGATATTTTGTTTTTTGATTAAAGGCAGGATCTTGATGGTACTGCTTTCTTTTTCAAGGACAGATCCGCCGGCACTCTCAATCTCTACAGCAGCATAGCCCAAGGGCTCCCTCAGGATATTTTCCACTATCCTGACTCCCTGGATCCGATTCATCGGGACGGTCACCTGCTTTTTCTCCAGAAGGCCCCTTGCGATAACAAGATCGTCTCCCTGTTTCTTGACCGTAAAATCAGCGTACACCAATAAGGTGCCAATAATTGCGGCAATCCAGGCAATCAGAAGGCCCATGATCACCACCGCACTCACAAGGACGATGCCGCTGCGGACAAATTGTTCCAATTCATTAAATACCCGCTGGTACGGTATGAGTTCATCAAACTGCGATAAGAAAATAAACACCCCGGAGATGACGACGCCGGCACCTCCGGACGTTGTAGCCATGAGCAGGAGGTGCTTAAAGTTCATCTTGAACACCGTTGCACTGCCGGTTTGGACCTCCGGTTGTTCAGCTTCCTCTCCCATAATTTTCCTCGAAGACTTAGCTTCTGTTATGATCCTCTGCAATTCTTGCGCCTCGTGCTTACTGATCGCTGTCAATTCGGCTTCCGCCTGCTTTTGATCAGTGGAACCAGCCGTTTCCACCTTGACTTTCACCAGTCCGAACGGCCTTTGCAGAATCCCTTCCGTCAAGTTAAGGCTTTGGATTCTTTCAAACGGTATGTACCTCTTTTTCTTTACAAACAATCCGTGCTCCATCCTAAGCTCCCCCTCTTCAAGCCAGTAGGAAAAACGCAGCCACTTGGTGATTCCTGCAGCCAGCAGAAAGACCATAATTGCCCCGCCCAGGATGAACGGAAGCCATTCCAGAAACCCTTCCGTATCATCTCCGCTGTTTAAAAAAACCAAAAAGATAAACGGAAGGATGAGCTCCTTCAATTGTTTAAGAAAGTTTGCCACTGCTGAAATGGGGTGAAGTCTCTTTTTCTCAGACATCATCTTCAGCCACCCTTGCCAGAGCAGATATTGAGTTCCGCAATTCATCCGCCTCATACATATCCAGCGCCGGAATTTCATGAGTAGTGGCCGCAGTGGAAATAGTAATGGTCGCTAATCCATATTTTCTGAGCAATGGCCCCTGCACCGTATCAACGTGCTGAACCCTTACCATTGGAACAAGCGTTCTTTTCACAAAGAAGACTCCCCTTTGAAGCTCAATTTCCTGCTCCCTCACTTCATAACGCCATCTCTTCCAGCGTATCAGCGGCAGAAGCACCGCAAAAAAGTATGTATAGACCGCAGCTACCACAACGGCCGCAGCCGGTATCCAGAACGGCCAGTCATATATAATCGCAAGAACGAGCGCTCCGATAGCAAGAAGGATGATACCGCCTGAATGGATCAAACCGGACCACCTCCACACAGGGAGCGCTTTTTCAGATATTCTTGTATTTGGTTCATTCATCATCGTTCAGCCTCCAATCGAATTCGTCCCTTCTCCATTGTATACGATTGCCGGCATATTTTCGTTTCGTGAAGCTATAAAATTTCAAAAGATGCTTGATTGATCCAGCGAAGCGCTTTATTGCCTTTAAGTTGCTCCACAAGCCGGAAAAGAGCATCATCCTTCATTTTCGCTTCAATCATGCAATCGATCTCATCCACCGACCCTTTTATTCCATTGATGAATTCCATGAACATCGCTGGATCAATATACTCAGCATGCGCTTTGTAATCCTTTTCCGAGCGGGGACTTGAAATATGCATTTTCACCGGAAGCGGTGAATTCGCCCAAGTTGCAACTACCCTTTCCCAATCTTCCTCCCAACCACCTTGGTTATGGGCGAGGTGATGATGATAGTCAAACACCATGGGAATCCCCAGTTTTTCGCACAAATACAAGGTGTCATGGAGGGTAAAAACCGTGTCGTCATTCTCAAGAATAATCAAATTCTGCAGCGAAACCGGGGTCAAGCCCCAGTTGTGGATGAATTGTTCAAGCGCCTTTTCTTTATCGTCATAAGCCCCTCCAACATGCAGGACACATCGGTGCTTAGGATCCACATCCATTCCCTTCAGCAACGCCTCGTGAATCATCAATGTTTGAAGTGTATTCTTCAACGTATCTTTATTGTTTGTATTAAGAAGGACAAAGTGATCAGGATGAAAGCCGACCCGCTGGGGATGTTCCTTGATGAAATCCCCAATCTCCTGCAGCGGCTCTTTTACCGCCCTCATGAATTTCCAGTCTTTAAGATCTGGATGATTGGCAAGCGGAATCAACTTCGAGCTGAAGCGAAAAAACTTTATGTCATGAGCCAGGTTATGTTTCAGGAGCCTCAAACAGTTCTGCAGGTTGGAAACGGCAATCCGTTCAAGCTTCCGTAACCCTGCTTCCCGGTCTTTCAGCTGTGAGAACTGCTTGTAAGTCATCGTCTGGGAGGGTGAAGCATTTTCCAGATGCACACTCATCGCCACATACCCCAATCGAACGATCGTCATATCTCCACCGCCTTTTTGGGATAGTATCTGCGATTTGAACGGGTTCTATTATAAAAGGAGTCTTGACTTATGTTTAATCGGCTGGCATGTATGTCGAATATCGGCCAAGGTTTCCGTATAATAGCTAAGTCTAGTCGAATATCGTTTATCCGCCGGCTCTTATTTGAATGTCGGCCGTCCATCTGTCGTTGGTTTATTGGTCCAACACCACAAAAATGCCCAAAGAAAAAACCACTCCAGTATCGGAGTGGTTTTCAAACCTATTAAGATTCGCGTTGCTGCTTGCGGCGAGGGTTTCTTGAAGAGCGTCCTCTAGAAGAGTAACCCTGTCTTCCTCCGCCTTTGCCACCGCGGTTGGAACCTTTTTTGAAGTCGCGCTTTCCGCCGCCGCGTCCATTGCCTTTGCTTGGAAGCGGTCTTTCTTCTGTAATCTGAACCGGTGTATCGTCCGGCTCTTTTGTCAGAAGACGAAGAGCTGCTGCTGCGATATCCACACTGCTGTGGTCTTCAAGAAGTTCTTTTGCCATGCTGCGGTAATTTTGAAGGTCATTGGAGTTTACTGCTTCCACTAACTTCTCCATCGCTAAACGCTGCTGTCCTTCCAATGCTTCGTTGGAAGTTGGCGGCTTCATTTGCGTCATGGTTTTTTTCGTAGTTTTTTCTACAATGCGAAGGTAACCCATTTCTCTTGGTGTAACGAATGTCATCGCCATACCTTCTTTCCCTGCGCGTCCTGTACGTCCGATTCGGTGAACGTAGCTTTCTGGATCTTGAGGGATATCGAAGTTATAAACGTGAGTAACACCGGAAATATCAAGTCCGCGTGCTGCTACGTCAGTCGCAACAAGGACATCGATTCGGCCTTCTTTGAACTGGCGAAGAACGGTCATACGTTTTGCCTGGCTCAAGTCGCCATGGATTCCTTCCGCAGAGTATCCTCTTAATGTCAATGCACGAGCAAGTTCATCAACACGACGCTTCGTGCGTCCGAAAATGATTGCCAGTTCTGGTGATTGAACGTCGAGCAAACGGGAAAGCACATCGAATTTTTCTTTTTCATGTGCCTTAACGAAATACTGCTCGATATGCGGAACAGTCATTTCTTTTGACTTCACGCTGACCGTTTCAGGATCTGTCATGAAGTTGTTCGCAATTTTGCGGATCGGTCCCGGCATTGTCGCTGAGAACAATAGCGTCTGGCGTTCGTTCGGAACGTTTTCCAGGATGGATTCGATATCTTCGATGAATCCCATGTTCAGCATTTCATCCGCTTCATCAAGCACAAGCGTCTCAACGTTTTGCAGCTTCAATGTTTTACGGTTGATATGATCAAGCATACGTCCAGGTGTACCGACGATGATATGCGGGCGTTTCTTCATCGCACGGATCTGGCGTTGAATATCCTGGCCTCCGTATACAGCCAAAACGCGGACTCTTTTATCCTGACCGATTTTGAAAAGTTCTTCTGAAACCTGGATAGCCAGTTCACGTGTCGGCGCTATGATAAGCCCTTGAACGTTCGGGTTGTTTACATCGATTTTCTCTACCATTGGAATACCGAATGCAGTAGTTTTACCAGTACCTGTCTGAGCCTGGCCGATAACGTCTTTGCCTTCTAAAGCCAACGGAATCGCACCCGACTGGATTGGAGTCGCTTCCTCAAAACCCATGCGGTTGACGGCTTTTAATGTACTAGTGCTTAAATTTAAATCTGAAAACTTTGTCAATTTCTCATTCTCCTTTTATTTAGGCTGTTTCCGCCTTGATTGCTGCTTACGGAAAAGGAATGATTCCGTATTTTTATATCATGGTGCTCTTTCCCCTGTATCTAATGTCTAAAGGAAAGGCCGGAAATACAAAGAAAAAAATCTTCTGATAGCAACAAAGATTACGAAAAGAGCCGTGTTTATTGATGCTTTTATTTATTGACATGGTCTACATTTTCATAAAGAGAACCCGGCTATAGTCTAAGCGCCCTGACGTATGGGCATGGATCCTACCGAGAATATATTTATTGTTAAAGCCGTGTTATCCTTATCGGCAACGTGTTTGGGACAATAACTACCCTACAAAAAAAATTACTCTTCTTAAAGAAGAGTTTGCACAAAAAAATGTGAACAATGTTATGGATATGTTACCACTAAAAGAAAAAGATTTCAATTAAAGTAAAATTATCTTGCTATTCACTTATCTTTCAATAGGAAATCTTTTACCTTCTCGAATAGGTCGTTACTGTCCTCACTGTGACAGATCAGATGTTTCGCTTCTTCTGAAAAATATTTTTCCTTTTCTTGAAAAGGAATTTCTTCGTATAAGAAATCTGCACTTTTAGGAGGCACGATTCCGTCTTTTTTCCCTTGGGCGATGAAAACGGGAACTTTTATATCCTTCAGCAGCGGCTTGGCCATCAGCACTACTTTTCTGAACTGGTAGGTTGCCAAAATGGGGGTATCTTTGATTTTTTTCTTATACCGAAGATACAGTTCATTATTGGAGATGTCCCCTCGAAATATATCCTGGATCATATCCTTGATGTCGGCCAGGAGCTGTTTAGGATTGACATAGTAGGCAGCGGCACTCAACAAAACCAGCTTGTTCACGGGATATTTCGCGGCAAGATAGCCGGCAATCAGCCCGCCCATGGAAAAGCCGATAACATATACTTCTTCACATTCTTCCAGCAAAACCTTTAGTTCCTTCTCCGCACATTCAACCCATTCACCCGCCTTCTTCCCTTTCAGGTCAAGGGACTCGCCATGACCGGGCAGTGTGGGGACAGCAATCTTCCAATCTGTATGGAATTTGAGATAATGAGCCAAAGGATCGACTTCATAAGGTCCTCCCGTAAAACCATGTATAAGTAAACATCCATTCATCATTATCACCGTTTTCAAGGTATTATATTTATAGTTATAAATAATTTTTACATCATTAAACCAACCTGTTGATCTCCACTCCAGGCACACGCTTTCCTGGGGGCGGGCGGTGAGCCTCCTCGGCTTCGCCTGTATAAAAAGTGGAAGCGCCCTGTTCAGCCCCGACAGGCAAATGTTCCTCAGCGAAAAAAAGGCGATCTTTCCTTTTATTCGCTGAGGGTTATTTGACCCCGAGGGGCTGGGCGCTGCAACTGGATTGGGGGGCTCACCTCTCATCAAAAGTGAAAGTGCCACTTTCAGCCCCGACAGGCAAATGTTCCGGAGAGAAAAAAGGCGACCTTACCTTTTATTCTCTCCGGGTTATTTGACCCGAGGGGCTTGGCACTGGAACTAGACGTCCCGCTAATCCCCCAGGAGTCGGCGCCCTCCGTTCCAATCAACTCTGTAGACTAATAAGGTCTGTAACTAGTGTGATAATCTCCCATCTTAAAAAAGTAATTTTCTACAATGGGTGAGTAACACGTTGATCTTCAAGGACTATTCTGAAATAAAAGCACATGTTGAGCAACAATGATTGAAACGGAACGATCAACTAAAATAGAGCAAAGAATAGTGCAGTAAAAAATTCGTTATTTCCTGACCATGAGGTGGCACAATCTTGAACAAAATACCCTCGAGCATGCGACACCGACTTGTACCCATTCCCACTCTTGAATCACAATATCTATTATTTTGATATAGGAGGTTTTACCATGAAAGCCATTCTATTTGACTTGGATCGGACCCTGCATGACAGAGATGCCTCGGTCATTCAGTTTTTGCAAGCGCAGCACCAGCGATTAAACAGCCTTCACCACACGGCCATTCCTACCACTTATATTGACCGTTTTATTGAGTTGGAATGCAATGGGTATGTTTGGAAGGATCAGGTGTACGCCTCCTTGGCAAATGAGTTCAATCTGCCGCTTTCCCCGGAGGAACTGCTTGAAGATTATCTGGTTGGTTTCCATCAGCACTGCCGGGTGATGGAAGGTGCTTCTGATATCCTCTCTTCCTTGCGATCGGCCGGGTATAAACTAGGAATGATCACAAACGGGAAGACAGGCGTTCAAAATAACACAATCAATTCACTTGGAATCCGTAAGTACTTTGACTGCATCATAATCTCTGAAGAAGCAGGGATAAAAAAACCAGATCCGGACATTTTCACGCTAGCTGCGGAAGCACTCAACGTCACACCTTCAGAATGTCTGTATGTTGGTGACCACTATGAGAATGATGTCAAGGCTGCCCGGGTATCAGGCATGAAAGCCGCCTGGCTGACGGGAATAGATTCAATTCCGGATGAGCTTGATGCGGATCTCGTTGTTTCCTCACTGTTTGAGCTTCAGGGCTTTTTATCCAGCTAAAAAGATAGGATTGCACGGCAGCGCGGGCTTCTGCACCTGGCACCATTCGTGTTTGTGCCAGGTACAACCCCAAAGATATTACTTCTTAAGCTGTTCTATGATTTCTTCCAGCTTCATTCCGCGGGAAGCTTTGAACAAGATGATTTCGTCTCCGTCGAGGATGCTTTCCAGCTTCTCGGTCAGCTGCTGTTTGTCATCGTAACTGAAAACATTTTCCTCGCCGATATTTTCCGCTGCCCCTCTGGCGGTCTGCTCGGCAAGATTACCGTAAGTGAACACCAAATCGATCTTCCCTTTTTGGACCTCCTGACCAACCTCATAGTGGTAGGTCTCCTCATTCGGTCCCAATTCAAGCATGTCGCCGGCAACAAGAATTTTCTTGCTGTAACCTTGCAGCCCTGACAGAAGATTGATTGCCGCCCTCATGGAAGTAGGACTGGCATTATAGGCATCATTGAGTATTTTCTCCCCACGCTTTCCTTCCATCAATTCCATACGCATTTGAGTCAGCTTCAGCTGTTGGAAGGCTTCCGGCATTTCCTTGTAGTCTACACCCAGCTCATTCGCTATCAGCATGGAAGCAAGTGCATTCATCACGTTATGCTCCCCCAGTACCGGCAGCATGATTTCTGTATCCGGTTCTGCGTTGACCGTGAATATACTTCCAGAGTCTGTGGTTTTTACATCCAACGGGTATAATGTGTTATCCGGCCCTTTTCCAAAGGTCTCTACTTTGAACTTCCAATTCTCATCAATTCTTTCTTTCAAAAGCGGCTCTTCACCGTAATATACAAATAAACCGTCTTTCTTTAAGCCGCTGATGATTTCCATCTTTGCTTTGGCGATGCCTTCCCTTGAGCCAAGATCCTGAAGATGGGACTCCCCGATATTGGTGATAATCGCAGCATCCGGGAGGGCGATGTTTGAAAGCTGTTCAATTTCACCAAATCCGCTCATGCCCATTTCCAGCACCGCCACCTCAGTACCTTTCTCGAGCGCTAGGATCGTTAATGGGAGCCCGATGTGGCTGTTGAAATTCCCTTGCGTCTTTTGTACTTTGTATTTCAGGCTGAGAAGGTTTGCGACCATATCTTTCGTGGTGGTTTTTCCGTTGCTTCCTGTAATGCCGACAACCTTGATTCCAAGTTCATGGCGGTAAGCTGTCGCAAGGTTCTGTAATGCCTCGAGACTGTTATCCACGATAATGATTGGCAGGCCTTCCGGAGGGTTAGGAACATCTTTTTCCCAAAGGGACGCCGCTGCCCCGCTTTCGATCGCTCCTTCCACAAACTTATGGCCGTCCACCTTTTCCCCTTTGAAAGGGATGAACAAGTTTCCTTTTTCAATTTTTCTGGAGTCAATCGAGACCCCTTGTATGGCTGCATCCTGAAATGCAGTTAAATCATTTTCCACATTGATCATCTTGGCTAACTCGCCCAAGGATTTAGTTATCATGTCAACATCTCCCTTTCAGTTCGGCTATTTTCAATTATTATAGGCTCTTTATCTAACTTTGTTACTTCTGTGTATGTATAAAAGAAGAGAGCTGACCAGTTTCATCCGTCAGCCCCTTCTGTCTTACATTGTATGTTTGATGTTCTGCTTCTCGGCATGACGTTCCTGTGCCAGCTGAACCAGACGCTCGATCAGTTCAGGATATTCTACTCCACTGTGCTTCCATAGGAGCGGGAACATGCTGAAGGGAGTGAATCCAGGCATCGTATTCACTTCATTCATATAAATCTTGCCGTCCTCTGTTAAGAAGAAGTCTGCACGTACAAGCCCTGAACAATCCAGTGCTTTAAATGAATCGACAGCAATCCGTTTCATTTCTTCGTACAAATCTCCCGGGATTTCAGCCGGAATGATCAAAGCAGTGTCTCCATCTTCGTATTTGGCTTTATAGTCGTAGAAGTCTTTCTTAGGTAAAATTTCACCTGCTACAGAACATTCCGGCTCATCATTTCCAAGAACGCCAAGCTCGATCTCCCTTGCTTTGACACCTTGTTCGATGATGATCTTGCGGTCGAACTGAAAAGCTTCTTTGAATGCAAGGCTAAGTTCTTCACGGGACGTTGCCTTGCTGATCCCGACAGAAGACCCCAGGTTGGCCGGCTTAACGAAACAAGGGTAGCCCAGCTCGTTTTCAACATCCAGGTAAGCCGCTTCCGGATCGCTCTCCCATGTTTTTTTCAGGTACCACACATAGTTCACCTGTGGAATTCCGGCCTGCGCATACAGATTTTTCATGATGACTTTATCCATACCTGCAGCCGAGGCCAGGACACCGTTACCGACATACGGAAGATTCAGCAGCTCAAGCATTCCCTGTACGGTCCCGTCTTCCCCATTCGGTCCATGAAGAAGGGGCAGGATGACATCAAACGTGCTGTCCTCGCCTTCCGATACGCTCAACGTCGTGCTTAACGCGTTGGGGGCAATGGCTTCTCCCTCTGAGAATGCCAATTGTTTAACGTCATCTACAGGCCCTTGTAGCTGAGGTCCTTTGATCCACTGGCCTTCTTCTGAAATATAGATTGGATAGATATCATATTTATTATTATCAAGTGCACCTATTACAGCTTTGGCTGTCTGCAGTGAAACTTTATGCTCCGCTGACTTGCCGCCGTATAGTAAACAAATTTTCGTCTTCATAAGTATAGCCTCCAAATGTGAGTAGATGTTTCTATTTTATCACTTTCGCTTAAAAGCGGAAGAAGGATTGTGCAGGAAAAGCAAATTAAGTCTTACGGCTCTAAGGCTCTCTCCGTAAAGTACGGCTTTGGGATTACAAATCTATGTTAACAGCCTATGCAGGTTTTTATATAAAGTAACCCTCATAGCAAAACAGCCTAAATGATTTTTATGTATCAGAAGAATGTTCCGCACCCTCTTTTCCTGTGCAAGTAAAATATACCCACTGCAGATGCCATATCAAACATCCTTATTATGAGGGAATGTGAATCGACCTATACCCTATACCCTTTAACGCGTTAACGCACTAAGAGGGACAGTCCCTCTTAGTGCGTTAACGCGTTAAAGGTCTCGGGTTCCACCCGACACTGAAGACATTTTCCGGTTGGTGACTGCCACTGGACAAGGTCATTTCACCACCAGCACAGGTCTATCCGCTTTTTGAACCACTTTATGGCTCACGCTCCCCAGCATAAGCCCCTGAATGGCATTTATGCCGCTGCTTCCGATTACAATCATATCCATTTTTTCTTTCTTAGCGCAATCAATGATTTCTTCAGCCGGGTCTCCTTTTGTCAAATTGACAGAATAAGAGATTCCCGCCTTTTCAAGCACTCTGGAGACCGGTTTCAGCTTCTCTTCACGTTCTCTCAGCCTGGCAGACGGGTTCATTCCAATCCAGGCATCGTGCTTGGAGGCTTCATAATCTAGAACATGGACTACCTTCAGTCTATACTCTTTATTACCATGCAACAGGTTCACAACATACTCAGCCGCCTTGCTGGAATGTTGAGATCCGTCAGATGCCAAAAGTATTGCTCTCATCACTACACCTCATTTTGATTTTATTAACAAATGAATAGGTGATAATCCCGCGCCCCTTTGGACTAACCACCTTTGACTTTGTTATATGATACGTCATCAATCCTGATTTTTTGTCGGTTTTAGTTGTAAAAATTCTAAACTTTCTTAAAGTGTCTATTTTAATAACCACTATTTGCATCCTTTCGATCTTTTTCAAGGCACTTTTGGTTTTTTTGACACCCGTTCATGTCCTTGAAGCCTTTCCTCAAGACACTTTCCATCCAAAATTGATCTACTATTGGCCTTTAGCCCTTCTATAATGACTTTAAAAGTGCAACAATCACAAAAAGACTGCCCTTCCAGAGAAGAGCAGTCTTTTTATCTTAATGGCCGGAAAGCTTGGCGCCTTCTTTGTTATGAACAGCCAATTTATCCATAAGGTTGGAACTTGCTTCGTTCAAGCCTATCAAGGTGACCGCCGACCCTGATTCTCTCAGTTTCAGTACGATGCGGTCTATGGCATTAACACCCGAATCATCCCAGATATGGGCTTTGGATAGATCGATTTCAACCATTTCTGCATTTTCATTATAATCAATGGATGCAATCAAGTCGGTTACAGACGCAAAGAAAATTTGTCCTGTAATCTGGTATACCCGTTTGCCTGTTTGCTCCTCAAGGAATGAGTGAACATGCACTTCTGAAATTTTAGCGGCGAAGAACAAGGCACTCAGGATGATTCCTGCGAATACCCCTTTTGATAAGTCATGAGTGACTACGACAACCGCCACTGTGACAATCATGACGAGTGAATCTGTCACCGGCGTTTTTTTCAGGGCTTTTAATGAGCCCCAGTCAAACGTACCGATGGAGACCATGATCATAACACCGACAAGTGCGGCCATTGGAATCTGCACCACCAGGTCACCAAGCACGAGAATCAGGAACATCAGGAATACACCGGCTACAAAGGCAGACAAGCGTCCGCGGCCGCCGGATTTAACATTGATGACTGACTGGCCGATCATCGCACAGCCCGCCATACCTCCGAAGAATCCAGCAACGATGTTTGCAATTCCCTGTCCTTTGCTTTCCTGGTTCTTGTCACTAGCTGTATCTGTCATGTCATCTACAATGGATGCAGTCAGTAAAGACTCAAGAAGTCCGACCATCGCCAATGCAATAGAATAAGGGAAAATGATAGCCAAAGTTTCTAAGTTAAAAGGTATTTCCGGAACTAAGAATACCGGAAGAGATCTTGTCAATTCTCCCATGTCTCCAACGGTTTTGACACCCAGGCCGCCGAAAATGACGATCATGGAAATCGCAATAATGGCGATCAGCGGAGATGGAACAACTTTGGTGAACCTAGGTAGAATGTAAATAATCGCAAGCGCGCCTGCAATCAATGCGTATACAAGCGGTCCTTCACCCAGGAAGTGAGGCACCTGTGCCATGAAAATCAAAATCGCCAATGCGTTCACGAAGCCTACCATCACGGAACGCGGGATGAACTTCATAAACCTAGAGAGTTTAAACACACCAAACACAATTTGAAGCACACCGGTCAAAATGGTTGCTGCAAACAGATACTGAAGACCATAGTCCTTCACCAAAGTGACCATGACAAGAGCCATTGCCCCCGTCGCTGCCGATATCATTGCAGGACGGCCTCCGACAAAAGCAATCACAACCGCTATACAGAAAGAAGCATACAATCCAACCATAGGATCGACACCCGCGATGATGGAAAATGCGATTGCTTCCGGAATCAAAGCCAGAGCTACGACAATACCTGAAAGGATATCTCCTCTCACATTGCCAAACCATTCAGTTTTAAAATTTTTGAACAATAACTTGCACCTCTTTCTATGCTCATTCCGTCAGATTTGTTCTATTTATAAGTAATTGTCCAGTGTTCATTTCCGGACAAACAGCAAATCATATGAAACTGGCATTCTTTTAATAGTATTTCTTTTCCCATAGAAAAGACACCGACCAAAACATGAGTAATCATACCTTCTATCCGGGAACTTAACAAGAGGTTATGTAAGCGTTTTTTACAAGTAAATACTCTATAAACCTTCGTTTTACTTCTAAAAACTCCACTTTCTACTAAATTCGGGAGGGGCGGAAGTTTAACTATTCAGAAAAAAGTCTTTGTTTCGAAGTCAAATCTGTACAAGTGCGAACCGCAATTTTGCTATCCTATGGAAAGGAGGTTAGACAATGAGCTCACATGCACCTGTACATACTAAGTTTTTTTATGGATGGATCATTGTAGCGATTTCAGGCCTGGCTGTATTTTTTTCCGGACCTGGTCAAACGTATTCCGTCTCAGTATTTATAGACAGGTATATCGCTGACTTTGGCTGGAGCCGGTCACAAGTTTCTACTATTTATTCCGCAGCAACGTTGCTGTCGGGTTTATGTATGTTTTTTGTCGGGTGGTTCATCGATCGTTTCGGACAAAGACGCATGCTCGCTTTTGTATCGATTGGCCTTGCACTTGCCTGTTTGCTGAACAGCATGGTATCGAATATAGCGATGCTTTTCCTTGGATTTTTTCTGATCAGATTGTTCGGTCA
The DNA here is from genome assembly GCF_046237645.1 of Rossellomorea sedimentorum. GTDB lineage: Bacteria > Bacillota > Bacilli > Bacillales > Bacillaceae_B > Rossellomorea > Rossellomorea sedimentorum. The sequence goes on along the minus strand of NZ_CP143546.1, from coordinate 246,236 downwards.
GGGCTCACTGACACTTATCCCGAACACGCTTGTCCCACAATGGTTTATTTTAAAGCGCGGTAAGGCTCTGAGTTTCATGGCCATCGGAGGTTTTGCAAGCTCTGCAGCGATTCCGCCAGTCAATGCCTGGCTTGTTTCCCAATACGGCTGGAGCTTCACTTGGACTGTCTGGGCGGTTCTTCTTCTCGTCATCTTTACACCACTCGCCCTCTTTTTTGTACGGAACAAACCCGAAGATATCGGTCTGCTCCCTGATGGCCGGCAAGTGAGGCCAGATGTGGATGAAGAAGAGGAAGAGGATCTGGAGGATAATTGGACATTTCAGGAAGCCTTGAAGACAAAAGCCTTCTGGCTGATCCTGTTCTGCGTGAGCATCCCGGCATTGGTGAACACCGGCATTACCTTTCACCTTATCTCGATTTTCAAATGGAACGACCTTTCCGCCGGGTCTGCCGCGCTTGTCCTGAGTCTTATGGCGCTTGTCGGTTTCCCGGTTACCCTGCTTGCCGGACGGGTTTTGGATAAGGTAAAAGTCAATTATGTCCTTGCCGGGATCTTCCTCGGGGAGATCATTTTCATCCTGTTTTTATTCTTGACGAAAACCCCTTGGCTCGCGATTGTCTTCGGCCTGCTGTGGGGAATCAGCGGGGGATTTGAAAGGATTGCCCTCTCCTATATCTGGCCCAATTATTATGGAAGGGCTGCATTAGGAAGGATCAAAGGAACCGCTACGACAGTAATGGTGCTCGGTTCGGCTTTCGGACCTTTGCCATTCGGTTTTGCTTATGACACGTTCAATGGTTATACGGAAATTCTGCTGCTGACCCTGATCCTTCCTGCGATAGGAATCATATTTTCACTGCTGGCAAAAAAGCCGAAGAGGGAAACAGCTTCTTAAAAAAAGCGCAAGCACCCTGTATAGCACCGAAAGACATATAACCAAGTAGGGGCTGGCTGTAGATGGATTCGCTCCAATTCAAATTTTAAGTTGAATTAGGGTTTGTTAGTTTTGAAAAAAAGAGACCTGTATATCAAACTGGACACGGCCCTTGCTCATATATAAATGGTTTTATTTTAAAATGGTTGTTCAAAAATCAATTAGTTCACATAGAGTTGATTGGAGCGGAAGGTGTACGACCTCCTGCGGGATTAGCGGGACAGGTGAGACCCCGCAAGCGAAGCTGAGGAGGCTCACCGCCCGCCCCGCGGAGTCGTGCGCCTGTAGCGGAAATCAACTATTTAATCATAAAACGGAAACAGACGTGAATAACTCTTATTTATTAATTAAACAAAAAAAGCTTGTATACGTGTCCGATTGGACTTTGTCTACAAGCTAAAAAAATCCTGCGCAATACTGCACAGGATTTTTTCCATTTATATTAGCACTTAGGAACAAACGATGCGCCTACGATAATCAACAGGATGAACAACACGACAATCAATACAAAGTCTCCATAACCGCGGGCTGGAGTACAGTATCCGTAACCTGGGGCAGTGTAGGCAGGAGACACAGCAGTTGGCGCCATATTTACATTAGGGGCTGCATTTACATTTCCATACATATCTTGTCACTTCCTTTTAGGGCATATTTATCACTAACTATAGTACTCTGTTGATGCGTGATGTGAGCCCGTCTGCCCTAAAAATGGGTGAAAGTCTATCTATGGGTATTCAGTCCTTTATACAGATAACGCCGATATCTTATACATGAAATCGAATCTTTGTTGTGATGGGCGACGATATGCTGCTTAATTTTCCTGCTCCATTGGGAAACCCCATATCCAGCCGCACTGTTAAAGGAAAGTCTCGTGATCAAACTTGTCAGGTAAGCGGGTTGGCCGCTTCCTTCCTTCCTCATTTTATCAAGGAATTCAATGATCTCCCCCTCGCTCATGATGCCAAGTCCATGGCCAAAGAAACGTCCATCTTCCATAACTACTGCATTGACGCCGCGGTACCAGGGATTATCTGGACTGTAATCCGGGTTATTAAAGTAGACGACGTCGCCTGGCAGTATATGCTCTCCATAAAAGGTGTGAATCCCAAGATCGGGGTCCGTATGCCAGCTGTATAAATAGAGATCCTGAAAAATGAAATCGAATTCAGCTTTACCTATACTATTCAGGACCGCATGGTAATAAATGATGACACAGGCTGTCGCACATTCAAACGCATACAGGGCGCTGTTGCTGAAAATATCTTCAATCGCATCGGACGGATTCACATCGGGCTTAAGCCTGAATCCTCCTGCACTTGTTAGGGTCCAGTAGACAGGATTGCAACTGGCATAAGCAAAAGTGGTGAACACTGCTTTGCCTTCACTCATCTGTTTGGCACTTTCAATCATATTTTTTCGGTATTTCAATTCAAACAAAAAATCCTTGTAAGAAGTATATGAATAGACGATTTCCGCAACAGACATCTTTTCAGCGATTTCTTTTTCAACCCTTCCCAGGTTTAGAGAATCTAGTTGCTCAAAAATCCTCCCCGCTAGTTGTATCATCAGCTTCCCCATCCCGAATAAAATATTTGTTACTACTATTCGTATTCATTAATCTGGTTGAAAATGAAGACACGATGAAAAAAGCCTGTATCCTAGATGGCTTGGATACAGGCCTGATAGGCAGATGTTTCGTCTCCGCCATAGAGAAAAATCTATTTCCTGCGATTCAGCCCGCAGTTCCCGCGGCTACAGCGGCGTACAAATCTCAATATAGTGTCCATCAGGGTCTTCAACATAAGCCACTACCTGTCCCCATGGCTTTTCTGTCGGTTCAAGCAGGACGGGGACTCCTTCCGCTCTTAACTTTTCCACAGTCCCTTTTACATCCTCTGTGACAAGTCCGAGTTCAAACGTCTGCTCTTTCTGCTTTTGGCTTGGAATGGGCAGCCCGGTGATCTCCCTGCCGGATTCCCTTGTATTGAAAGAAAGGGTCGTACCGCCTGTTTCGAGTTCAATATACGTACCCGCCTCCATTTTAATAGAAAGGCCCAGCAAATCTTTGTAAAAATGAATGGTCTTTTTCAGGTCTTCGACATATAGAATGATGTACCCTAACTTTATTGTCACTTAAAATAATCCTTATGATTGTCCTCTTTTCATATTTCGCTTATATTATCTGAAATCCTTTTAATAATGTATTTTCCTTTTGGTAACCAGCCGAGTATGGTTAAATAGATTAAGATGAAATATTCTGACGATAGATATAGGAGCGATAGAATGACCATTACAGGACTAAAAGTAACACTTCGTAAGGTCGAGCCTGAAGACCTGCCGGAACTGTTCAAACTGATTTACGGTGAAGACGATACTCTTCCCGAATGGAAAAACTGGGATGCCCCTTACTTTCCGCATAGCAGACCCAACTATAAATCTTATATAAAAGGAACGACGAGAAAAATCAAAGAAGGCCGCGACAATCAGAGAATGGCGATTATTGTCGATGATATCATCATCGGGACCGTCACTTACTATTGGGAGAATCAAGATACCAAATGGCTTGAGGCCGGTATCGGGATCTACCGCCCGGAATTTTGGAATGGCGGATACGGTACAGAAGCACTGGCTCTTTGGGTGGAACACCTTTTCCAAACGCTTGATATTCCACGTGTCGGCATTACCACCTGGTCAGGAAACGAGCGCATGATGAAAGCGGCGGAGAAAGTAGGCATGATTCTGGAAGGCCGAATGAGGAAATGCCGTTATCACAACGGTGAATATTACGATTCGATCCGGATGGGCATTCTCAGGGAGGAATGGGAAGAAAAGAAACCGGATTTTGTAAAATGACAGGATGAGCTCTGCTCGTCCTGTTTTTTGTTGTTGGGCGAACAGAGCCTTTACCGCTTTAAAGCACGAAGAGGGACAGTCCCTCTTCGTGCTTTAAAGGACTAAAGTGCTCACACCCTCAAAAAGAACCCGATCAAGCCTGTGTGCTTGATCGGGTTCTTTTAGTTGATATAGAGTCCCCACTCTTTGGTTTTTCGGTCGAAGACGAGGTATCCATATGGCTGATTGGCTGAGCGGGCTCTGTAATCGTCGTACATTGTATCCATATTCATATAATCGCCCATCACCCATAGGGGCACCTTGATACTCCCCCTGCCTTTGATCGCTTTCTCGATCGAGATGGCTACTCCCTCTTTAATCTTTTCCTTCAATGAATACATGACTTCCTTTGGAATCGGGGGGAGATTGGTGACTTTTTGGCCTGGAAGGAGGCGCTTAAGCGGCTTGTCCCCTTTTTGCTGTAGAAGTTTGGCAGAGATGGTGCTCCCAAGCATACTGTAAAAATCGTCTGTATAGCGGTAATACGTTTTGTTGAACCAGCCGTCGTCATGGGCAAGGTAGACGAAGCGGTTATTCAGTTTAGAATAAAAAGGGGAATTCAGGCTTTGTTTTGTATGACCCATATAGAGAATTTCAGCTAATTCCTGTCCGCTCAACTGATCGAGCCCGTCCACCTCTTCAAAATCAATCCAGCAAAAATCTCCGTAACTGTATATATCATCCTCCGCTAATTTGCTGACCTCTTTCTTGTTTGTATACTCCATCATCGTATTCATATTGAAGGAGCCGTGATCAAACTGATGCTTGATCATCAACAAATGATTGAGAGGCTGCGGCAGGTTTTTGGAAAAATCACGAAACTCCAACCCGTAAGACATCACATATTTCAAAGCTTCATTTTGATGCACATAAATGACGTCCTTAAAATTGCCGTTCTGTTTCAGTTGTACCACATCCCTTATTCTGGAATCCGAGTCCATAACGTTAATTTTATCAAATTTTGACGAAAATAATATTTTATTCTCATTACATTTTATTAAGTCCGTGTGTTGATGATAATAAAAATGATTTCTCCAACAAAGGAGGCCGGATGATGTATAAAGCACTGCCGCAGGACCAGCTGACACTGCGTACGATCAAAGCACTCAAAGAGGGAAAGAAAAAAGAACTTCAACATATCATGGAAGAATTACAGCCATATGACATGGCCTTGATTTATTCCGACCTGCCAGAGAAACACCAATCCCGTTTCCTCCTCCAATTATCCATACCCGTTCTGGCGGATATGATTCAGGAACTTGCTCCTGACGCACAGATTTCTGCCCTTCAAAAAGTAGGAAAAGAACGATCCGGCAAGGTACTTGATGACATGGATAACGATGATATTGCTTCATTGCTGGATAACATGTCGCACGAACGGATTCAATCATTCCTCGCCGGCATGACCCGAGAGGAATCCTCGATTGTACAGGACATGATGAATTACCCGCCGGAAACCGCCGGCCGTTTGATGACGAACCGCTTTGTCTGGATCAGGAATGATTATTCTGTAAGAGAAGCGGTCGAAAAACTGAAGTCGTTCGCAGAGTTTGCTGAAACTATCAATTATTTATACGTGGTCGACGAAAATCGCAAACTGGTCGGTGTTGTCTCTTACCGTGACCTGCTTCTCGCCGATGCAGAGCATATGATCAAAGATGTCATGTATACGCGGGTCATCTCGACGGGCTTGGAAACGGACCAGGAGGAAGCGGCAAGGCTGATTGAGCGGTATGATTTCCTTGCCATTCCTGTTATTGACGATGAGGGCGTGCTGAAAGGCATCATCACGTTCGATGACATAATTGATGTTGTCATCCAGGAAGCCAATGAAGATATCGAAAAACTGTCCGCATCCGGTAAGGCGATCGATTTTGATACAAAATCCCATGTGGCTGCATACAGACGGCTTCCTTGGCTGATTTTACTGCTATTCATCGGCCTTGTATCCGGGAGCATCATTTCTTCTTTTGAGGAGACTTTATCCAAAGCCGTTGCGCTTGCTTTTTTTATGCCCATGATCGCCGGGATGACCGGTAATACCGGCACCCAATCCCTGGCAGTCGTCGTTCGCGGCCTGGCCTCCAGGGATATCGACACAAAGACAGTCATGAGGCTTGTCGGAAGGGAATTCGGAGTCGCGCTGATCATCGGAGTTACCTGTGCGGTCTTGATAGCAGCCATCGCTTATGTGTGGCAGGGAAGCATCATCCTCGGTTTTGTAGTAGGGATTTCCCTTCTGCTGACACTGATCATCGGGACAATGGCCGGCACAGTGATACCCTTGATTCTATATAAGTTCAACGTCGATCCCGCTGTAGCTTCAGGACCATTGATCACCACCATCAATGACATTTTATCGCTGCTCATATACTTCGGCCTGGCTTCATTTTTCATCCGGTCTTTAATGTAGGGACCACCTTCCAGAATAAATCCGCCATATAAGACTAATTACGGTGAATTGGGGGAATGTAAAAGTGAGAGTCTTTATTCGGAGGAGGTGCAGAGGCCATATCCTCTTAACGTTTTAAGGGGGAAGCCCTTATTTTATGATTGTATTAAATCTATTTCTCGTAGCCGTCCTGATCGGCTTGACCGCTTTTTTCGTTGCTTCCGAATTCGCGATTGTCAAAGTGAGATCGAGCCGGATCGACCAGCTTGTCTCGGAAGGAAATCCAAAAGCAAAAGCCGCCCAAAAGATCATTTCCAATCTTGACGGCTACTTGTCAGCCTGTCAGCTCGGCATCACCATCACTGCCCTAGGATTGGGTTGGTTGGGTGAACCAACGATTGTCGTGCTGCTGAATCCTGTATTCGAAAGCTTCGCCATTCCGGAATCGGTCTCACATGTTGTCGCATTTATTATTGCGTTCAGCGTGATTACATTCTTGCATGTTGTCATCGGTGAACTCGCCCCTAAAACCTGGGCCATTCAAAGAGCCGAACAACTTACCCTTCTGACCGCAAAGCCACTAATCTGGTTTTATAAAATTATGTATCCATTCATCTTCACATTGAATGGTTCAGCCCGCTTCATCACAAGGATGTTCGGCCTCGGAGACGCTTCGGAGCATGAAGTCGCGCATTCTGAAGAAGAACTTAGGATCATTTTATCCGAGAGCTATGAAAGCGGCGAGATCAATCAGTCTGAGCTAGAATATGTGAACAAGATCTTTGAATTTGATAATCGAATCGCTAAAGAAGTGATGGTGCCCAGGATGGAGATTATCTCCCTGGAAAAGGATACGCCATTGAAGGAGATCGTCCGGACGGTAAAAGAAGAAGGTTTTACCCGCTACCCTGTCATCGAAGGCGATAAGGATAATATTCTTGGGGTCATCAATATCAAGGAAATCCTCACCGACTGCTTGAGCAGTGACTGCCCCCAGGATCAGCCGGTGCCCAACTATATCAAACCGATCATCCGGGTCATTGAGACGATCCCTCTTCAACACCTTCTATTGAAAATGCAAAAGGAGCGCTCACACATGGCGATCCTTATTGATGAATACGGAGGGACGGCCGGTTTGATAACAGCTGAGGATATAATAGAAGAAATCGTCGGGGAAATTCAAGATGAATTTGATATCGATGAACGCCCTTATGTACAAAAAGTAGGCGAGACTCATTTTATTTTTGACGCGAAACTGCTGATCAATGAGTTTAACGAGCTCCTCGGGACTGAGCTTTCGGACGAAGAAGTCGATACCATCGGCGGCTGGATGCTCACCCAAAAATATGACCTTAAACAAGGGGACTCCCTGATTGAAGGCGGATATAAGATCACCGCCAAAGAAATGGAAGGTCACCATATTTTTTATGTCGAAGTGAAGAAAATCAATGAGGACTGACCGGAATTTTCCGGCAGTCCTCATTGTTTGCCCAGGAAGCATTAATATGTCAATTTAGGGTAATAGGAAAGATGGAGGCAAAAACCCCTCTAAATCATCATTGTTCAACAATATTTTCTTTGATAGAGTTAAGAGTGGTAACTGGACAGATTGGGAAGCATTACATAGTTCTTTATGGTTTGTATGGGCAGTTGATTATGCTGCTGTTTCTTCTGTGCAGGCCTGCCCTTTCGGATCTTTTGTATGTGAGATTGGTTTTTTAAGGATCTTACCTAACAATTGCTTGCTCTTTTGTAGGTGGTTTTGGCTTTGTGCCCAACCCGAATACCAATCAGGGACTTTTTTGTAGGTAAGTTTGGTTTTTTAATGATCTTACACACCAATTGCTTGCTCTTTTGTAGGTGATTTTCCTTAACAACCAACTCACATACCAATCAAGTAAGTTTGCTTTTGCACTTATAAAAATCATCTAAGCCGTAATCAAATCGTTGCCCTGCTAGCAGGCTCCATCTTTAATGCAACCTATAGGAATACCTAAAGTGTTTGCATCCTGTTTTATATAGGAGCAGCGAGTTGGCTCCACCCATAAATTTACTAACCAAAAACATTTTCATATTTCACGGACTTCCATTAAACTGTACTATAGAATTAAATTAGAATAGGTGAATGCAAATGGAAACTCGCCAACGTTTTTCAGATAAATTCGATTGGGGATTAATATTTTTATTGTTTCTCTTTTTCATAGTCAGTGTCATTGCCATCAGCAGTGCCCAGACATCCGGTCAGTACGCCGGTTATAACTTTGTGCTGCGGCAGGCGTTCTGGTATGTCGTCGGCTTTATCATTATCGGATTTGCCCTCCTTTTTGATCCTGAACAATATCGAAGGCTCGCTTGGTATGCCTATGGATTAGGGATATTCCTGCTTACCGTGTTGATTATTGCACCTTCCAAGATTGCACCAGTCCGGAACGGAGCAAAAAGCTGGTTTGAACTTCCTGGAATCGGATCGGTCCAGCCATCCGAGTTCATGAAAACGTTCTTGATCCTTGCCATTGCAAGGGTAATCAGCAGCCACCATGAGGACAACCCTAAAAAAACCTTAAAGACCGATTTCATTTTACTGATGAAAATCGGAGTGGTCGCCATGATTCCCCTTGGGTTGATCATGCAGCAGCCTGACTTGGGGACCTCGCTTGTGATCATCGCGATTGTCAGCGGGCTGATTCTTGTTTCCGGCATCAGCTGGAAAGTCATTGTTCCTATTTTCACAAGCATCGCTGCGATTGGTGCCTCCATTTTAGCCATGGTGATCTGGGCGCCACAAATCCTGGAAAAATATTTGAACGTCCAGCCCTATCAGTTCGGCCGTATTTATTCATGGCTCGACCCATATAACTACCAAAAGCAGGAAGGTTACCACTTGGTCAATTCCCTGAAGGCCATCGGTTCCGGACAGGTATTCGGAAAAGGCTACCAGGATAAACAGGTTTACATTCCTGAAAACCACACCGACTTCATTTTCAGTGTCATTGGTGAAGAATTCGGCTTCATCGGTGCCAGTATCGTGATCAGTCTGTTCTTCCTGCTCATCTATCATTTGACGAAGACCGCCCTTGATATCAAAGAACCTTTCAGCGCCTATGTTTGTGCGGGGGTTATCAGCATGATCACCTTCCACGTATTCCAAAATATCGGCATGACGATCCAGCTTCTGCCGATTACGGGTATCCCCCTTCCATTCATCAGCTATGGAGGAAGTGCGTTAATGGGGAATATGCTTGCGCTTGGACTGGTCTTCAGCATGAGGTTTTACCATAAAAATTACATGTTCTCTTCAGATGATTCATAAAATTTCCATTAAAATGGTTTCCTTTCACAGAGGAAGTGTGTATAATACTCTCTAACAATATTAGTTCGATGACAAAGAGAGTAGTTTCAAGGCCAGAACTTCAGAGAACCGGGGATGGTGAGAGCCCGGTGTTCCCCTTGAAATGAAGCGCACTTTGGAGAAGCATATCCGAACCGGAAGTAGGGTATGCCGGGTCCATCCCGTTATCTGATGAGCTGCCCTGTTTGGGGAAGAAGAGTGGTACCGCGGGAAACCCGTCTCTATTTTGAGACGGGTTTTTTTGTACCCTAAAACAGCTCTTTGTCATCCGACGTTTTAATCCTTTGGAGGTGGAAAAGATGAATTTATACGATTTTTATGCAACCCTGCTAGAAGAACAGCTGAGCGAAGATATGACCAAAGAAGAAATTTTGGAGGTCATTGAAACGCCGAAATTTGCACATCAGGGAGACCTTTCGTTTCCGTGTTTTCAGTTAGCTAAAAAGAAAAAACAGTCCCCAGCTGTCATTGCAAGTGAGTTAGCCGGTTCCCTTTCCCATTCTTTCTTATTAAAGGCAGAAGCTGCCGGACCTTATGTGAACATTTTTTTCAATGGAAAAGCAGTCGGTACAGAAATCATGACCAGCATCCTATCACAAGGAGATCAATTTGGAAGACTTTCTTTAGGCGAGGGTAAGGTTATCACCATTGATATGTCATCCCCCAATATTGCCAAGCCTTTCTCCATGGGGCATCTGCGCTCAACGGTCATTGGCAACTCCATTGCCCTGCTGGCTGAAAAATGCGGCTTTCAAACCGTCAAAATCAATTATATCGGTGACTGGGGCACCCAGTTTGGTAAATTGATCACGGCCTACAAGAAATGGGGTGACGAGGAAAAAGTAAAAGCAAACCCGATCCCTGAACTATTTAGCCTCTACAAAAAGTTTCATGAAGAAGCAGAAGGTGACCCTTCCCTCAATGACGAAGGCAGAAGAGCGTTTAAACTTCTTGAAGATGGAGATCCTGAAACGGTTGAACTTTGGACCTGGTTTAAAAATGAATCGCTCACAGCCTTTGAAGAAATCTACAACCTGCTGGGCGTCGAATTTGATTCGTATCACGGGGAATCTTTTTACAATGACAAGATGGAAGCGGCAGTGGAATTACTCAAAGAAAAAGGCCTTCTGGAAACATCCGAAGGTGCTGAGGTTGTGTGGCTGGATGACAAAGGCCTTCCCCCGTCCCTCATTAAAAAATCGGACGGAGCAACCCTTTATGCGACACGGGATATCTCAGCAGCTCTTTACAGAAAAAAGACGTATGGTTTCTCACAGGCGCTTTACGTTGTAGGCCAGGAGCAGACTATCCATTTCCGTCAGGTGTTTGCCGTCTTGGAAAAACTCGGGATGCCGTGGGCTGAGAACATGGTTCATATCCCATTCGGGCTCTTCTTGCAGGAAGGCAAAAAAATGTCTACAAGAAAAGGGAGAGTCATTCTGCTTGAAGAGGTATTGAAGGAAGCCATCGATATGGCGCTGACCAATATCAAAGAAAAGAATCCAAACTTGGAAAACGCCGAAGAAACCGCTCTCTGGGTCGGAACCGGGGCCGTTATCTTCCATGATCTTAAAAACGACCGTATGAATGATATCGAGTTTTCCCTGGAAGATATGCTTACTTTCGAGGGTGAAACCGGACCGTATGTCCAATATACTCACGCCAGGGCACAGTCACTCCTGAGAAAATCCCCGCTGCAAGAAGCGAACGATTTCAACGGGCTGGAGGATACAGAAAGCTGGGAACTGATTAAACTTTTGAATAAATATCCCGAAATTATTCGGGATGCGTATGAAAACTACTCTCCATCCATTCTGGCTAAATATATTCTTGCGGTGAGCAAAGCTTTTAATAAGTACTATGGTAAAACCCGAATTCTGGAGGAAAATGACACATTGAATTCAAGGCTTATCGTGGTGAAAGCAGTCACAGATATCCTTAGTGACGGGTTAAACCTGCTCGGAATCAAAGCACCCAAACAAATGTAGGATGTCGATATTTCCCGAGAAATTTTTCAGGATTTTAAAAAAACTAATTGGCAGAACATTTACTGTTTGAACTATGAAAAAAGCAGCCGGAATAAAAATCCGGCTGCTTTTTAGTGTATCTTATGAATACTCAACTCGACCTAAAACTCTTGCAAAAAATAAGCCCCCCAGAAACGTAACAACGCTCAAGACAATGAGTGAGGCACTGTCTGGAATACCAGGATAAATAACGACGATCGATCCAACCACAAGTCCGATGATAAGGGCGTAAGTCGCTGAAGAATATCTCTCCAGGAAGAATTTGATCAACTTACTCATAACGACAATCCCAAGCAAGACACCGATTCCTACGACAAAGATGACGTCAAGCTGAAAATTCGAAATGGCGCTTATGACAGTCGAATAGACGCCGATGATTAACAGGATGAAAGAGCCGCTGATTCCAGGAAGAATCATGGCAGCGCTGGCAATAAACCCTGAGAAAAACAACATGATATAAGTTCCGGCCGTGATGTTCTCGATCACTGCGGTTTCTTCAGATTTGAAGAAGACCATGGAAGCAACGACGACGGCCCCAATCAATAGAAGAACATAATGATTCTGTTTAAACGTATGCTTCATTTCCGATTTTTTTGCCAGGTAAGGGATGATGCCGATGATCAGACCCATGAATAAAAATTGCGTTGGCGCAGGGTAGTGTTCAAAAAGCCATTCAATGAGCTTGGCCAATAATAGAATGGAAGTGACGACACCCATTCCCAGCGGGATCAAAAACCTCAAGTGCTGTTTCCACTCTTTACTGAAAATGCCGTTGATAGCAGCGATCAGCCGGTCGTAAATGCCGAGCATGACGGCGATCGTTCCGCCGCTTACGCCAGGAATCACATCACTGGCGCCCATTATCATACCTCTATATATATTTTTCCATTCCCACATTAGATGATCTCCTTTAACTTTTTGTTGCGTTTATCTTTTGATTGACGGATTAACACCGCTACAACAGTTTATCATCAACCGGGTTTATTTTCTATATAATCAATAGCCCCCTGTCCAATTCTTGGACCTTCTGCAAACATTTTTGCTTAAAAAGTGGGTTCTCACTCGACCTCTCTTCTTTCTTCTTCACCGACAATAAAGGGGATGTGATGCTTCAACACTTCGAGATGGACAGGTGTTTCAGTATACACCTCACCATCCATGTCAATCTTCTGGACAGGGATGGTTTCGAGCGAGGCACTCCGGGTGCGAAAATGGAGGATGTCCCCGCTTTCTTCATTCAGCCTGCCCGTTCCTTTTGCGGCAAGCAGCTCTTTTAAAAGCCGGAATCCCGCTTCTTTTATAATAAAGATATCAACCATGCCATCATTATATTTCTGCGGAGGCAGGGGCAGTTCACTCGTGCCGATGAATCTACCGTTTGCCACGAAGACCATGACTGCCTCTTCCTCAACAGCCTTCCCATCGATTTCTGCTTTGAAGGTAAAGCTTTTCGCTTCCTGTATGGTTTGGAATGCACTGAGGTAATAGCTTAACTTGCCAAATACGCCTTTCACGGCCTCATTGACATTCTGGGAAGCATTGGCAATGAGGCCCACTCCCCAAAAATTTGAAAAGTAACGGTCGTTCGCCTTTACGATATCTATGTTTTCGGTCATACCATGCTTGATGAGGCGCGCTGCCTGCTTGATGTCCTGGGGAATCCTTAAAGAACGGCTGAAGTCATTACAGGTTCCAGCGGGAAGAATAGCCGTTTTGGGAGCAGCCCGGAGTTCAGCCAAACCATTAATACATTCATGTACAGTGCCATCGCCTCCAAGAATGATGATAAGCTCATAGTTTTCTCCTTTTTCCCTGCAGACACGCTCTGCATCTGACTTGCTTTTGGTCCCATAGAGAGTCAATTCATCGCAGCATGATGACAGTTCACCTATGCAGTTCCCCAAAGTTGAGTCCAAGTCTCCCTGACCTGCTTTTCCATTATAGATTAATAAAGCATTTCTATAGTGGTTCATATCCTTCAGCCCCTTACTGTTTTCACTCATGATACCTTGTTCATACCACTTTCAACGCATAAAAAAACACCTAACAAAAATGTTAGATGCGGGTCAGGCTGTATACGAGTCGTCTTGAGGAACCGTTTTCATCGATTTGCAAGCAAAAGCGAGCCTTCCTCTGATATAAGATTGAGGGTCATAAGCGATATTTTCATTTTTAATTCTGTGAATCTCTACCTCCGCAAATGTGCCAAGGGCCCTGCAAATGTTATCCAATGCCAGCTTAAGCGCTTGCGGATCATTGACCAGTTTCCTGTTCATGCATTGATACGAGAGTTCATCAGCCTTTCGTCTTATCCCTTTTAGCGTTTCCAGGTCGAACATGGATTCAGGCATACTCTTCCCTCCCCTTCCTATTAAATTATATCGGGAGAAAGGAGGGATTATGTCTGTCCCACATTACATTTTTATGAATCATGTGACAATGTTTTTGGTAAAGGCTGCAGGCTTTTGAGTGATTGAAAAACTTCCATTCTGGATTTGGTTTTTGTAATATTGACACCGACTTTTGAGAGCTTTGAAACGACTTTCTTCAACCGTTCATTTTCGTTCGCCACTGTGTACACCCTCTCATAAAATTGTCTTTTCAACTAATACGAATGAAACCTCCATTCGGTTTCAATTTTTCCGAAATTTATAAGTCCACTTTATATTACCACTTCACAACCCTTTTAACCTTATTTTGAAAATTTTTTACTTTTTTCTTTTCATCGTGCTTGTTTGTATCTTGATAAGGGGCAAGATGATTTTCGCTCCAGGCGTGTGACTCCGCGGGGCGGGCGGTGAGCCTCCTCGGCTTTGCCTGCGGGGTCTCACCTGTCCCGCTAGTCCCGCAGGAGGTCTCACGCCTTCCACTGCAATCACTCATGGATTTGCAAAAGTAAAATTTATTCTTTATTAAAGGCTGTATTCGTATAGATTGTTGTTATCGGAAAAATCCAAAGGGCCGGATTTTTCCCTCGGGTACAAAGGCTTATCTAACTGAACAAGGTGATTAGCTCTTTTCTTTCTTGTTTACCAGGATAATTTCTGTGAGTTATCGTCATATCTCATGAACTTCATATTAAATAGCAACAATGTTTTAGAAAAGAGCCTTATTAACAAACACCAACGTTGCAAAAGCTGACAAATAAAAAAACAACATTTTTTACAAAACAGTCCACATAAATTACTCATTAATTGACATCCTAAGTATCATGAAAACTAAAATTCTTTCCATTGTCGTTATGTTGTCCTTGGCTTTTGGGGTAATTGCACCAACAATCTCTCATGCTGCTGAAGTCTACTATGTACAAAGAGGAGACACTTTATGGATAATCTCCAAAAAGTATCAAATCGGACTTTCAGAAATCATTGAGGCCAATCCTCAGATTCCGAATCCCGACCTCATCTATCCTGGCCAAAAAATCAATATCCCTAACATCGATGCCGTCAAGGGAGTTGAAGGAGAAGTCATCAGGCTTACGAACCAGGAACGTGCCAAAAATGGACTATCACCACTTCGAGCAGACTGGCAGCTTTCAAGGGTTGCCCGCTACAAATCAGCTGACATGAGAGATAAAGGCTATTTTTCACATACGAGCCCAACGTATGGATCACCATTCACCATGATGAAAAACTTTAACATCAACTACCGTGCTGCAGCAGAAAACATTGCCGCAGGGCAGCCTAGTGCCCAGGCAGTTGTGAAGGCCTGGATGGAGAGTCCCGGTCACAGAAAGAATATCCTGACGCCAAACTATACCCATATCGGAGTCGGATACGTGAAAGGCGGTTCCTATGGGACCTACTGGACACAAATGTTCATTCAAAGATAAGGAGCTGAATAAACAGACAGAGCGGTCTTAACGGCGGCTCTGTTTGTTTTTGTCCTAATCCCGCCTCCCCGGCATATACATGTATCAAACCCTCTGGGAGGCGATCCTTTGAAAAAAACACTGGTTATTCTGTGGTGTATAGTAACGTTCTTCGCACTTTCGCTGCCTTTCACCACAGCATCGGCAGAAGACCCGATTATTCAGAGTATTGATGAAAAGTTGGAAAGCGTCGATTCTTATTACCAGCAAGGCTCTGCTGCGGTAATGGATTTTACAGACCTCTCTATGGAGATAGTCATTAATGAAGAAGAGGTCGAAAAACAGAAAGTGAAAATGGTTTTCGTGAAGTATCAAACCAACCGCGACACGATTTTTCATTTCAATAAGCAAGAAATTTTCTATTACAGTCTCGACGAGAATATTTTGCTGGAAAACGATTACGTAGTCGGTAATGAGGAATCCAAAGCATTCATCGCTGACCACCAGGATGATTACCGCAAACAGATTGCCCCTGGATCTTTAGCCTTAATTCTTATCTTTATTTTTGCTGCTGTGCTTGTATTCCCTGCAGTCGTATTAATGCTTCAGAAGAATGCCCCTTCTGACGAACTGTATCCTTATCAGTTATAGCTGGCAAGATTGGATGGACTTAGAAGGCGCTGCACAGAATAAAAACAACCTGATATCCCATACTAATTATGTACTGACCACTACTTCAAGGGGGAATCAGAATGAGAGTACGTGATGTAATGACAGCAAATGTAGAGGCCTGTTCCGCACAAGACAACTTCCAATCGGCTGCCAATAAGATGAATTCTTTAGGTGTTGGAGCTCTACCGGTCGTCCAGAATGGACAAGTTGTCGGTATGGTAACAGACCGTGACCTAGTTGTCAGAGGGTTGTCACATAACAACACTGCCGGCACGATTCAAGGGGTCATGTCAAACCACGTCGTCACTGTTTCTCCAGATGCTTCCGTGGAAGAAGCGGCAGCTTTGATGTCACAGCATCAAGTACGCCGCCTGCCGGTTGTCGAAAATGGGCAATTGGTTGGTATGCTTGCACTGGGTGACTTGGCAGTACAGCAGCAGTCCGACCAAAGAGCCGGTGCTGCCCTCAGTCAAATCTCTGAGAAAAATCACCTTCACTAATCTTGAAGAACGTCCGTTTCGGCGGACGTTTTTTTTATTATTTTTCACTCTGGTATAAGTGAAACATCATTCCATAGGGGTCTTTGACCATCATACTTTTCTCACTGTATTCTTTTACTATTATGCATCCATTCTCCAACAGCTGTTGTTCAGATTGTTTTATGTCTTCCACTTCAAATTCGAAATATACATTGTTTTCTTCATCATTTTCCATGTAAAAATTCGTTCCGCTTGTTGAAAATTTCGTTTCATCTATGTAGGACCTTTCTAGTTTCATTCCTAATACATCACGATAAAAAGAGACTCCCTGCTCATAATTTCTTATTCCAATTGCGATATTGTTTGTAAGTTGAAAAGAGGGCCGTTCATTCAGCCACTGTACAACATCGTCCTTTTCAGAACCCGACGGCAGCAAGTCAAACAAATGCCAGGTCACACAATAATCATCACCTGGTCCGAAATTGGATTGCCGGTGCAGATAAATAAATCCATCTGCATCTTTCCGGAACGTCGAGACCCCAGGAAGATATCTGCCATCTTTTTTGAAACCCAACTCTTCCGCAAACGCAGTGCCCTTTACAGAGATCATGGGAAACTGCCATTTCCGGCTTGCGGCAAAATCCGCCTGTGCCTTTGGAGAGTCCGGAGATGATACCACAAAGTTCGCCTTACCATTCAGATAGTGATAAACCCCATTAAAACCATCTGCCCACATTGTGCAATAACGGCAGCTTCTCCCCATACTATGGATGAGCATCAATTCACTCTTATCACCAAATAACTCTGATAATGTAACCCTTCTCTCCTCTGAATCGACAAACTCATAATTTATAACCTTGCTTTCTGGAATTGATTTTTTAAGCTCTAATAGCCTTTTCTTTTTCTGATAAATGTCTCTCTCCAGAGCTTCAATTTCTTCTAATATAGTAAAGTTGGTCACAACGTCTTATTCTCCCTTCGCAACTACTGACCAAAAATAATTGGTCATTTTTTCATCCTGAGGAAGGATTTTGCGTTTTTTTGTCGAAACAACTTTAAGATAGATATGTCAGGGAGGTATACATATGCGTTCAGCCAAACACAGCCGGCGATTACCCCGCAGCTACCGCCGCCAGCAACAAAAGACGGCATTGGTCGATAACTTGGTAGATTTCCTTTATATGATGATTGGCATTACAATGATTACTTGCGTCTTGCTGCTTGTATTAAATTATGGTGTTTAGGTCCACTTTTTACCGCTTCTATCAAAATATCCAACGTCAACTCATGATCGTTGATGACAAACGGTGCCTCAGAAGGTTCCACCCAGATTCGGCTGGATGATTCATCATTTTTCACAAAAGGCAAGACCTCTTCTATATCCATACGGTAAAAAACCTGGTACCCGATCAAAGGGTACTTTCCTTTTGGATCAAAGTCAGGATTGTTCCTATGGCTTACCTCCATCATGCCAATATTAACTGCCTTTCCTTTTACAAATGCTTCTTCCATTACTTCTCTATGAAAAGCTTCTTCAGGAGGTTCTCCCACTTTGACATGCCCTCCGGGAAAATTAAACCCTCTTCCTTTAATATTGACAAGGAGGACTTTCCCTTCGTAGAAACAGCAGCCATGAACGCTTGTAACTGGCCTGGACGGCGGCATCTCTTGAGAAGGAATCCACGTTAGTTCAACGAGCCCGCTTCCCCATTTGACGTTGACCGACCCGCTCACACAGTCCCCTCCAGTGCAGGTGCCGTCCACATTCGGGAGACTGACTGAAGTTCCTCCCCTTCAAAAACGAGTTTGTAAATATCCGGCTTTGTTGTACTCTTCCAGAATTCAAACGTGCCATAAGCAGGATTAAAGGCTCCCATTGTAATCGTCATTATATGTCCATGTATGCCGACCGCCACACTCTGGCCCTTATGTTTTTGCAGCAGCTCCTTCAGTGCGGCAGTCCCTCTTGCTTTCACCTCATTGTTGCTCTCTCCGCCCGGCAGAGAGAGGTCCGGATGAGCAAACACTTTCTGCATCGCTTTTTCGGGATTTTTCAAAACGTAATCCTTCGCCGCCAAATCCCTTTCACGGAAACGCTCATCCAATTGAACATGAAGATTATGTACGTCAGCGAGATCTTGTACCGTTTGAATGGCTCTCGTATAGGAACTCGAATAGACCGCATCTATCTTTTCATCCAGCAAAAGTTCTTTTACACGCTCAGCATCTTTCATCCCCTGAACGGATAAGCCTCTTGTCTCTTCTTCCTCCAAATTAAAAACCGAGTGGGCATGCCTGACCATATAGATAACTGTCATTTCCCTCACCTATCCTTTCATCATTGAAATTCGTCATAAAAAAAGAGATTCCTGCTTCCCTTTCATGGCAATTTCATGTCATTTTTGAAATATTCAGGGGGGCGTTGCACACATTGAGCTGCAGCGGGAGGAAGGGGTGTTCGTGTATTACTGGAGTTGATAGTCGCGGAGAGTAAGCTAATGAGGGACTGTGTATGGTGGAGGGTGACCCGTATGGCAGGAGTAACAGGGAAGCTTATTCTTTTACGTTTTTGGTTGTGACCATTTGAACGTTTATGAGGCAGCCCAGTCCCGATTAGACTTTGGCCTTTTGAGCAGTTCATGGGAGACCCCTATTATTCCTTCTCCATTTTGATCTTATGAAGCATTATGAGACACCCTAATCCTGATTCCGCCACAATTTTGGCCTTATGAACGCTTCATGAGACACCCTAATCTTGTTTCCCCCACATTTTTGGCCGTATGAACAATTCATGAGACACCCTAACTCTGTTTCCGCCACAATTATGGTCTTATGAACGATTCATGAGACACCCTAATCCTGATTCCCCCATATTTTTGGCCGTATGAACGCTTCATGAGACACCCTAACTCTGTTTCCGCCACAATTATGGTCTTATGAACGATTCATGAGACACCCTAATCCTGTTTCCTGCTTCTTTTTGGCCTCATGAACGATTCATAAGGCACCCAAATCTTGTTTCCCCCACATTTTTGGTCTTATGAAACGTTTCATGTAACAGCCTGATCGCAATCACCTCAGGAACGTCCCATGTGTAGCACCCTCCCCCCCCTTTCCTTCATCCGAGAGTTAACATGGAGTAGATTAGTATGAGAGTTAACATAAAAAGGAGAAGCACATACAAAAGGGGATTCCCGCTCCCCAACTCGCATAAAAAAAGACCCGTCCGGACCAACCCGGACAAGCCTTCCTGATTACCCTTCTACCGCAGCTGGATTATCATATAAGTCAGCATCCAACTCATCTGTCACTTTGCTGGTGATCAATCCCGAAGTCATGGCCCCGCTGACATTGACCGCAGTCCGGCCCATATCGATCAGGGGTTCAATCGAAATCAGCAAGCCAGCCAAGGCGATCGGCAGGTCCATGGCTGAAAGAACGAGGATGGCGGCAAAGGTTGCTCCTCCTCCGACGCCTGCTACGCCAAATGAACTGATGGCGACTACCACTATAAGTGTGAAAATGAAGGTTGGAGTCATCGGATTGATTCCCACTGTCGGCGCAATCATGACGGCCAGCATAGCCGGATAGACACCTGCACATCCATTTTGGCCGATGGACAACCCGAATGAACCGGAAAAGTTGGCGATCCCTTCAGAAACCCCCATATGCTTTGTTTGCGCATTGATTGTCAGCGGCAAGGTGCCTGCACTGGAACGTGAGGTAAAAGCAAAAGTAAGGACCGGAAAGGCCTTTTTCAAATAGGTGATTGGGTTCAATCCAGCGAGCGTTAGCATGATCAAGTGAATGGCCAGCATGACAAGCAAGGCGGCGTAGGAAGCAGCAACAAATTTTCCAAGCTTTACTATCGCGTCAAAATCACTCATGGCCACTGTCTTGGCCATAATGGCGAAGACACCGTACGGCGTTAAGCGCAGAACAAGCTTTACGACCCGCATGACGATGGCATAAACGGCGTCCACCATTTTCTTGAAAAACTCCGCCGTTTCCTTTTCTTTACGGTAGACACCCAGATAGGCGATTCCTATGAAAGCGGCAAAGATTACCACCGCTATGGTCGAAGTGGAGCGTTCCCCGGTAAAGTCCAGGAATGGATTGGCGGGCAGAAGTTCCAGAATTCTTTGCGGATAACTCTGATTTTCCAAGGCTGCGGAACGCTCTTCAAGCTGAAGGCCCCTGGCAGCTTCCGCATCCCCTTGCTCAATTTGAATGGCTTCAAGGCCGAAACCTTGTGCAGCGGCAATTCCGACCACCGCGGCAATGGCCGTTGTGCCGACTAAAAGGCCGATGATCAGCACAGCAATCTTCCCGAGGTTATGTCCGAGCTTAAGCTTGGTAAAAGCAGAAAGAATGGAAACAAAGACAAGAGGCATGACAACCATCTGCAGAAGCTTGATATAACCGATACCGACAATATTGTACCAATCGGCGGACTGTGCCAGGATTTCATCGCCCGAGCCATACAGCCATTGCAGAACAAATCCAAAGGCAATTCCGAGGCCAAGTGCAGCAAAGACCCTTTTAGAGAAAGACACATGCTTTTTCTGCATGTAAAAAAGTACACCTGCAATGACGAGAAACACGGCTATGTTCGCAAGCAAAGCAAGATTGGGCATTTCCTTCCCTCCTTCTCATGATTTAAAAAGCAGTGACCATCCACTGCTGTTACATAATATGAGGGAAAGATTTATAGTATGTTACTCGTTCAACAGGTTCGGAAAAGTCGAAAAAGCCCCGGCTTCTCGCTTCCACATCACAAAAGAATTAGTTTTGCCGGTATCAGCAAGCGAAATCTTTACTGATATGGCATATACTGCTTACATAAAGGGGTTTTACATGGGAAGGCAGCGGTATAACTACCTTGGGTATGATAAAATGACTAAGTATAACGTAGTTTATTTTATCAGGCTTATGTCACTACATCAGAGGGGAATTTTTTATGGATATCCTGTCTATTTTTCTTGGAATCTTTGTCGTTTTGAATATAGCCTTTGCCTGCGTTGTCGTATTCCTAGAGAGGCGCGATGCCGGTGCCACCTGGGCTTGGCTGATGGTCTTGCTTTTCATTCCGGTGCTGGGATTCATCCTCTACCTGATTTTTGGACAAAACTTAACGAGGAAACGGCTTTTTCAGTGGGATGATATCAAAAAAATCGGTATAGAGGAACTGATCGCAAGGCAGGTAAAGGAAATTAAGGATGACCATTTTGCCTTCAGGGACAGCACAATCGGATCGAATAAAGAACTGATCTTTATGCACTTAATGAATAATGAAGCGGTTCTTACCCAGGATAACGATATCACCGTCTATACCCATGGAGAAGACAAATTTGAAGCCCTCCTGAACGATATCAAATCCGCTAAAAATCATATTCATTTTCAATATTATATCCTGCGCCGGGATGCGCTTGGCAAAAGAATTCTGCATGCCCTTACAGAAAAGGCTGCAGAGGGGATCAAGGTGCGGGTTTTATACGATGAGATGGGCTCGAGGACGTTGAATAAAAAGTTCTTCCGTGAACTTACCAAGGCTGGCGGTGAAGTGGAAGTCTTTTTCCCATCAAGAATTCCCTACATCAACCCGCGGCTGAATTATCGAAATCACCGGAAGCTCGTCATTATTGATGGGGTGATCGGGTATGTCGGCGGCTTCAATGTAGGGGACGAATATTTGGGCCTGAATCCGAAGTTCGGGTATTGGCGGGACACCCACCTGAGGCTGGAAGGCAGCGCTGTTCTCGCCATGCAGACAAGGTTCATCCTCGATTGGAATCAAGCTTCTGCCTCCAGGAACATCCACTTGGAGAACAGGTATTTTCCAGAGGCCAACTTCAACGGTAATGCCGGCGTACAGATTGTCACAAGCGGGCCGGATTCCGAGTGGGAACAAATCAAGAACGGATACATCAAGATGATTTCATCGGCGAAAGAATCGATCTATATCCAAACGCCGTATTTCATCCCGGATGCAAGTCTCCTGGATGCCTTGAGGATTGCCGCTCTCTCTGGAATCGATGTCAGAATCATGATCCCTAACAAACCTGACCATATGTTTGTCTATTGGGCAACCTTATCTTATATAGGGGAAATGCTGAAAGCCGGAGCGAGGATTTACATCTATGACAATGGCTTCATTCATGCCAAAACGATTGTCGTGGACAGCAGCACCTCATCTGTCGGGACTGCGAACATTGATGTCCGCAGTTTCAGACTGAACTTTGAGGTGAATGCGTTCATTTACGATATTGAACTATCACAAGAACTGGGGGCCATCTTCCTGGACGATATTAAATTATCAAGGGAACTGACCATGGAAGAATATTTAAAACGGCCTTTATGGATCCGATTCAAAGAATCGATCTCCAGACTTTTATCACCCATCTTATAAAATTAAAAGGCAGCCGCAGGGCTGCCTTTTGTACACTTCATCGCTTTACCGCACTAAGAGGGACAGTCCCTCTTAGTGTGGTAAAGTGGTAAAGCACCTGCTTGCCGCTCATCCAGGTGAGGCTGAAGCTGCTTTTATTTATTATTTTTGGATTCTCCAACCACAGACCAGCTGTTTAAGAGGGACGACTCCTGTTCCCTTGTCATTCCCGCTTTCAGACCCCCTGCTCTCCTTGCTTTATTCCAACTCAATGTATCCTCTATGGTTTCCCGCGGATTCCGAAGAACCAGGCCTTTCTGCAACGCACGTGAATAATCAGCCAATATAAACCCATCAGGATATTCCTCATTGACCGGAATCCATAACGGCAGCTGCACAAAAGGAGTAACCTCCCTTTCTACCAAAAAGGAATCATCCACCCAAGTGGCTTTTGTATCGTCAGGGGCAATCAGGGTCAGATCCTCCACAAATTCTTTCATGTTGTATCCCTGCTGGGGCCCGGTCACATTATAGGTCCCCGTTTCACCCTCTTCTGCCATGAGGATGATCCATTGAGCAAGGTCCCGGACATCGATCCACTGGATGACCCTTTCTTTGCTGCCGGGCACAAGAACTTCTCCGCCTTCGGAGAACCGTTGTACCCAGTACGTAAACCGGTCTGTCGTATCATCAGGTCCTACAATCAGTCCCGGCCTGACGTTCAGTACCTTTTCCGGGAGAATTTGTTTCAGCTTTTCTTCACACAGAGCCTTCAGAGGTCCATAAGTTTCGCCGTTCACCTCTTCAACATTCTCAGCCTCCAAGCGGCCTGTCTCGTCGCCTTCCTGTGCCTCCCCTGTCAAAAACCCCTTATAAACGGATATCGAGGAAATGAATATGTATTGGTTTATCCTGTCTTTAAGTAAAGAAGCACTTTGTTCCACCTTGCCTGGTACATACCCGGATGTATCAATGACCACGTCCCATTTTCCTTCTTCCAAAGCTGACAAATCTCCTGCTTCCCGGTCTCCTATTAACTTTTCAGCCTCCGGGAACAAATGCGCATTGGTTTGCCCGCGGTTGAACAATGTGACGTCATGGCCTTTGGAGAGGGCCGCTTGCGTGATATGCTTCCCTACAAAGGATGTACCTCCCAGTAACAACAACTTCATTATTTTTTCCTCCTCTATTCTTCTCCGTAGTCTGTCAATGTCACCTTAAAAACATATGCAGCATCCGCTCCTTCTATTTCATCTGAGAGCGTCCCATCCTCTTCAAGACCAATCGCCGCTAACTCATTCCCGTTCGTTCCAATCCACATCGTAAGATACAGAGGTTCATCTTTGACCAAGTGCTGTTTCTCATTAAGGAACGAAGTAAACGAGGACATTCCTATTTCAGGGAGTTCTTCCTTGCTTTCTGTCAGCCCATTATCAAATCCATTTAAAAAGATAATATTGTTGTCTTGTCTGTCGACTCCATAAGAGAGAAGTGCCTGATTAAATTCTTTTTCCACTTGCCCATACGCATAAACCTGATCATCTGCTAGCTTGCCATCCTTATAAACTTCCATTGAGAACTGAAGGTCTTCTCCCTCTGCCAGAGTGCCATCCAGCTTGAAGAATTGGATGGAGTCCACCCCCGTTTTGCTGATGAGTCCCTGTTCTTCCTCACTTAAGGAATAGGGCATAATAGAAATAGTGCCGCTTCCACCTTTTTCGTCTGCACATCCGACCAGCAGCAAACTAAAGAGCAGCAATAGGAAACCCATACGGTATCTCATTGGCTATCCCTCCTATACATGTTGTAAGTTTCTTTCTACTATAGTATTAGCCCCTGGATACCTTGATTCCTTTATCCTGCGTCCAAAATAAAAACAAGCCGGCGTGAAAGCCAGCTTGTTCTTTTATAGAAGCGCATTGATTTGATATATTTTCCCATTTTCAATATTGTTGCTTTTTAAAACTTTCACCAAAGCTCCCGCAACCGTTTCAGTATCCCGGAGCATCCCTTCCTCCTTATACTTCCTGAAGGTATCTATGTCCTTGAATGCCGATTTGGATGATGAGCGGATCGTGGACTGCATGTCGGTATCCATGATCCCCGGACTGAAGGCAAAAACCTTGTGCCTGCTGTTTCGGCTCTCTAATTCCAATGCAACAGTCTGGGTAAACATATTGATTCCTGCTTTAGTGCTGCAATACACACTCCATCCATGAATTGGCCTGCTGCCGGCACCGGAGGTAATGTTGGCAATGATCAATTCCGCTCTAGAATTTTGTACCTTTTCAAGAAAAATATCGCTGATGATCATAGGGGCCAAAAGGTTAACATTCACGTTCGCCGCTGTTTTCTCCCCATTCAGGTTTCCAGCTGTTTCGATAGGGTCCACCATTCCGGCATTATTGATGAGGTAGACCCTTTCCTGTTCATTCCCAAAAACCGTACCAGCAATGTCTGAGAAAACGGTCTGTACTTCCGAACTGTTCCCTAGGTCACAGGAGAAATGGGTGTAGTCTCCATTGCTTGTCTTTGCCATATTTTTTAGTTCCTCATTTTCTGAACGTGATACCGAAATAATATTCAGGCCTTCAGAAAGCAGCTGTTTCGCCGCTGCTGCCCCAAGCCCTTTTGAAGCACCTGTGATAATCGCATATGCCATGTCGACCACTCCTTTTTTCCTGAGTATATAAAAAATTTTCCTGCTGATAAAGCGATTGAGCATTTGAACATGATGATTCACAAAAATTTATCAGCTTCCAACTAATATACCTTGTATCCTCCTAACAACCAATTCTCACCTTCTAATAACAGGCAGCAGCCCCTGTTTTTATGCCTTACTTATAGCAATATATGTATTGTCAGTCCACTTCGAACTATTCATACCTCATACCGCTTTGATTATATATTTTTCCTTGATTTCCCCGGGGGGGAAGCGGACGGCTGTAGTAATAGCCTTGGATATCAACACAGCCAAGGCTTTGCAGCAGTGTTACCTGTTCCTTCAGCTCCACTCCTTCGGCAATCACCCCAAGTCCATTGTGTAAGGCTATTGAAAGAATGGTGGACACCATGGCTGATTGATCTGCTGTCAGGTCGTCGATGAATGATTTATCAATTTTAATGGTATCGGATCCGGATGAAGAACCATTAGAAGAATAATAGAATGAAAGAGCCCGCTGATTCTCATGAAACAGCGGGTATTCTTTAGTGATGGTCGACTGCTTTTGAAGGTGTGATGACAAAGTCTGCCGGCCTGGGCTGGACTGCTTTTTCCTTCACTGCTTTTTCCTTCTTTGGTTTTCGTTTGAATACGGTCAGCCCGACTTTTTTCTGCTGAATTTCCTTCACCCCTTGCACAATCAGCTGCATCGCAATGATGGAGATCATGAAAGCGGCCAACGGTGCGAGCACTATCGCGTAATTACCGGTCATCAGTGCATTTTTCGTGGAACTGATCAATCCCGACCATTCAAAGGTTGACGTTTTAGGAGGGTCGGGTACGTCCCCTCTTGATACAATCGTCCCCCCGAGAAAAAGGTGAAATAACCCCAGGTGAACAAGAATAAAGAGCACTTGAATAAACTGCTGGCCAAAGAGAATGAACAACCTCGGAGCCAAGTGCGGAAAAAGGTGGGTCCATAGGATGTGCCTGTTGCTTCCTCCCATTAGCTTGGCATTCAAAATGAACTCATTTTTGGACAACTCCCTCATCTCATTTCCAATCAAGACGGTCGTCAACGGAATGACAAGTATCGTTAATATGAATGCTTCGAATAACAGCTTTTCCATCATGGAATAATGAATATCAGAGAACGGATCCTGCCATAACACAGGTCTCAATAGTAGGTATGCAATGATACTCAGTGGCAGGAAGTGGATGGAATCCACAATCCTCGTCATCCAATTCTTTCTGTATTCATTAAGGTAGAAATGATAGTAGACAGATAGATAGAATCCAAGGATTACCCTCAGCAAGGCTACTATCAGCGCAAAAATCAGCGTGTACTTAGCTCCGACAATCAATTGATCCAGGATGCTGTACCCGTAATAATCAGAGCCCAGAATCATAAGTTCCGATGGCTTATGAGGAGGGGCGCTGATCAGCTTTCCATTCTCATCCCGGAGCCAAATGACCTGATCGACCGGAGTTTTCGCAAAAATAGTATAAAGGATACTATACGTAATCATAGAAAAAAGCGCCAGGAACCCTATCGCAAACTTGGGGTTTTTCATGTGCTGGATGAGTAGTCTCCAAAGTGTTGCGAGGTATCCCCAGATTTTCCATTCCAGAAACGGCGAACGATCTTTTTTATATTTTGAATGGTCTTCTATATCTTCGGTTCTGAGCCATGTATAGATGATTTGATAGAGGAAGAAAAAAGGTGTATAAATCATGATGAGTGCAGCGGCTATGGTGATGGGCCTGAAATCGGCAACAATGTAATAGGTGATCCCTCTCATGTTAAAAACCGTTTCAATGATGAATAAACTTGATAACATTCCCCATACAATGATTTTTCCATGGTAGAAAACGCTTGGAGAAATATTTTTAGCGATGTATGATCGCAGGATCTTCGTCTTCCCCAACCCTTTGCTTCGGGCAAAGTCTACGTGCGTCTTCAGCAATTCCTCTTCTGTTAACAGAAGCAGGATCCGGTAGAATGACAGCATCGGTATGATGGATAGCGTGATGATCGGCGCGAGAAATACCCTTTCTTCCCCCAAAGCGGTAAACAGCATTAACTCCACACCGAACGCTTTGTAGAAAAAGACAAGGAACAACTGCAGCAAAAAAGCCACCATCAAATCCGGGACTGTCTCCAGAAAACCCAGTGACTTTTTTATCGGTGACATCAGCCATTTAGGCATCAGCACGGTGAAATAAGTAAGAATCAACGCCAGCCCCAATCCGGCTCCCAATGCACCAAACAGAATCTGCAAAGAATAATAATAGGGGTCCAGCAGCATTTCTATGACATCGACCTCATACCCCTTGTACATATAGAACCACGTTTCCTTTTTCGGCAATGAAAAAGCAAACTTGAAGAACTCTTCCAAGTAGCCGATCCCATTGTATATTCCCCTCTCCCTGAACGCATGAGGAGCTATACTGACAAACACGATCCCGACAATTCCTAGAAAATAATAAAAAGGCACTTTCAACAGGAAAAATAATTTACTCCGCATCCTCATCCCCCTTTCGTAATCATTGTAATATTATTGTAAAATTTAAGCAATTATGAATTTTTCGGCTAATGCACTTCGTTGATTTACAAGTGCGGGCTCGGCCATAGCACTTCCTTAGGTATTATAATTCCCCGGCGCCATTGGGCTACTTTGACTACTCCGATTCTAAGGTTTTCTCATTCCGTGGCGTCATTGGACTGATAAAGTCCATATAATTGTGTAAATAAAAAAGGTCATCTTTCATGACCCATGTTAAAATGTTTTCGACCAAAAAAACAAACCAAACATGGAGGTATGAAAAGATGACCCAATTAAATATTACTATAAACTTAGAAGATCTTAAAGCTAAGATTGAAAGCAGTCCCTTAGAATCACCTGTTAAAGCTTCTTTATCATTGATACTGAATGGCTTAATGGAAAAAGAAAGAGATGAATATATAAATGCTCTTCCGCATGAGCGCTCTGAAGATAGAAAAGGCTACCGGAATGGTTACTATGAACGTGAGTTAATATCTCCTTCTGGAACATTAAAATTGAAAGTTCCCCGCACAAGAGATGGGGAATTTTCTACCACTGTATTTATGAAGTATCAACGCTGCGAACAGGCTCTTATTCTGTCCATGATGGAGATGGTTGTCAACGGGGTGTCAACCCGAAAAGTGACTAAGATTGTTGAACAACTATGTGGGAAAGGAGTTTCAAAGTCTTTTGTCTCTGAGTTAACAAAATCTTTAGATCCCATTGTAAATGAATGGAGAAACCGTCCTCTAAACACAATGTACTTTCCGTACTTATATGTGGATGCTATGTACATAAAAGTTCGGGAGAACGATAAGGTTGTTTCAAAAGGAGTTCATGTTGCGTGTGCTGTTAATGAAGAAGGCCACAGGGAAATAATCGGTCTCCAAGTTACTCATGGAGAATCTTTGGAAAGCTGGACAACCTTTTTTACTCATTTGAAATCTAGAGGCCTTCAGTCTCCTAAGATGGTCATTTCTGATGCCCATGCTGGATTAGTCAGTGCTATTAAGCAATCTTTCTTAGGAACTTCCTGGCAAAGATGTACTTTCCATTTTATAAGAAACATCTCGGACGCCCTACCCAAGAAAAACACGGAGGAGATTAGGCAGGAGCTTAAGGATATCTTCAGAACCTCTCAGCTTTCCCAAGCAAGAAAATTAAAAGAAGAATTTATGGTTAAGTATCAAGAAACGAAGAAGTTCCAAAAAGCTCTTCAAGTATTAGATGAGGGATTTGAGGACTCCATTCAATATCATGCTCACGAAATGAGACATCATGTTCACTTAAGAACCACCAATATGCTTGAACGACAAAACAGAGAAATCCGCAGAAGGGAAAAAGTAATCTCCATCTTTCCCAACGATCAATCTGCCATACGAATCATTGGATCAGTACTCATGGATATTGAAGAAGAGTGGAAGAAACAAAAACCTTATTTGCGTAATTTGAAAATGCAATAAAAGATCCAGAAAAAAGTCAAAAAAATATTCAGTCTGGTGGAGGGGCTCCCCGCCCCTCCACCAGACTGAATATTCAAATAATAAGCAAACAATGATAATTATCTTTGGTCGTTAAACATATTTACACACTAATAGGGACTTGACAATTGGACTCCTTTGACTACTCCGATTCTGAGGTTTTCTCATTCCACGGCGCCATTCGACTCCTTTGACTACCCCGTTTCTGAGATTTTCTCATTCCACGGCGCCATTCGGCTCCTTTGACTACCCCGATTCTGAGTTTTTTCCATTCCACTGCGCCATTGGGCTACTTTGACTACTCCGATTCTAAGGTTTTCTCATTCCACGGCGCCATTCGACTCCTTTGACTACCCCGTTTCTGAGATTTTCTCATTCCACGGTGCCATTCGGCTCCTTTGGCTACTCCAATTCTGAGGTTTTCTCATTCCACGGCGCCATTCGACTCCTTTGACTACCCCGTTTCTGAGATTTTCTCATTCCACGGCGCCATTCGGCTCCTTTGACTACCCCGTTTCTGAGTTTTTTCCATTCCACGGCGCCATTGGACTTCTTTGACTACTCCGATTCTGAGGGGTTTTCCATTCCACGGCGCCATTGGGCTACTTTGACTACTCCGATTCTAAGGTTTTCTCATTCCACGGCGCCATTCGACTCCTTTGACTACCCCGTTTCTGAGATTTTCTCATTCCACGGCGCCATTCGGCTCCTTTGACTACCCCGATTCTGAGTTTTTTCCATTCCACTGCGCCATTGGGCTACTTTGACTACTCCGATTCTAAGGTTTTCTCATTCCACGGCGCCATTCGACTCCTTTGACTACCCCGTTTCTGAGATTTTCTCATTCCACGGTGCCATTCGGCTCCTTTGACTACTCCGATTCTGGATTTTTTCAAATCCACGGTGCAAGCGGGTTCCTTTTAATCCACTGCTACCCCCACTACCAACTCGGCACCGCACACCTAATCTCCTCCAAGGTAACTCCAGGTCATATTGGACTTTTTTTAACCATAAAAAAATCCGGAAGAATGTCCTCCGGATTTTCTACGAATTATCTTATTTAAATAAATCTGCAATTGACTGGAACAAGTTACGGAAGAAGTCTAGAACCCCTTGTAAAAATCCTTTTCCTTCTTCACCCACCACTTCCTCTAATCTCTGTTTGATATCATTGGAGATATCTTCAAGCTGACTTTTCACATTATCGAAATTAATATCGAGGTTTCTCATTTTTTCAAATAGATCGATCAGCAGCTGACGGTCTTCAGGGCTTAACTCGATGTTGAGCTTCTGCAGCTGCTCATTCACAATCCGCTCCACATCCTCCTTAGTGGCTGGATTCTGCTCAGCAATCTGCTTTTTGATTTCGGTCAAAAGTTCGCTGACCTTCTCTTGATCCATCCCTTCTTCTTTGGCCAGTTCAGTTGCGATTCCAAGCTCTTCATTGGCCACTTCCATCCGGACCGTATCGAGCTTCTCACCACTGACTTCATAAGCCTTATAAATACCAGTCAGCGCAGAGTGGCCGCTGACTTTGATCGGCGAAGCAACAACGACCGTCGCGTCCTCGACTCCTGCTGTCAATAAAGCATTGGCATACATTTCATCCGTTACTTCCGTGATATTTCCTGGAGTGGCTCTTTCGATAATAAGGCCTTCTCCTTTTTCTTTTCTGGTGATCTTCGCGGATGAAAACATTCTCGCGTTTCGATCTTCTCCCTGGATATAGCGGGCCAGGTCTTCACCTGTTACCGTAATCTCTTCTACCATTTCAGGGTCGTCCACTTCAAGGGCTTTCCTGACTTCTTCTTTTTGAGCTTGGGACAGGGATTCGCCCAAAACGACGATCGGAAGTCCAAACTTTTCATTTATGCTATCTTTGTTTTTTTCATTATCGGCTGCCATGACTGTACTGTTTGCAAATAAACCAAAAAAGACTGCAAGAATTAAAGCGAGCTTACTCCATTGCTTCATCATTCAATTAGTTCTCCTTTTTTCTTGAAAGATATGTCACAGGAACATCATATCACTTTACTCTTAGAATATGTCTACTTTTTTATTCCATTCATCTTCCAGGATACTCATCTCCCATAAGTTCCAGTACTCTTCTTCATACCTTTGAACATCGCGCTTCAACCCTTCTTTTTTAAAACCTGCTTTTTCATAGCACTTGATCGCCGAATGGTTAAAGTCATAGACGCCCAAACTCACTCTGTGAAGGTGGAGCTGACCAAAGGCAACTTTCAGGATTTCTTCCATCATTGCTCCTCCGACTCCTTTGCCGCGCATGGAATCCTCCCCAACCAATACCCTGCAGACCCTGGCGGAGCGATTTTCCCTGTCGATGCTTTCCAGGGAAATGTGTCCGACTGCTTTACCAGAAGCCCTTTCGACCACCTTATAGACAAATTTTTTACTGTCTTGTTTGTTCGCATCTTTTATATGTAGATGGAGGTTTTGGCGTGTCAGCGGGTAACCGAATCCACCGCCTCCCCACTGAATATACTCACGTTTGGAATCCAACCAGGCGATCAACTGATCGAAGTCCTCTTCTGAAAAAAGCTGCAACTCTATCAAGATAACACCGCCTTTTTTCAGTATTATTACCCCATTCGATCTCATGAGACACCTGTTTCTGAAATGGGCTATGAGGCAGCCTTTCCATCTGGGACTTGGTTCATCCGGGACATCAGTTATAAACAAACCCAAAAACGATGGCCAGCGCTCGCAATCCAAACTTCATGATTTGGGAAAGAAGCTGCTCAACCCAGCAAGCACGCCCCTCCATACTTTCATCATTAAAATGGTTGATTATTGCTGTGCAGACTCCATACAACCAACAAAAAAACAAGCCCTCAAAGGAGAGAGCTTGTTTATCGTTTGTATCATTATTAGGCTTTTTGTACGTTTGTCGCTTGGGGACCGCGTTGGCCTTCTTCGATATCGAAAGTAACTTCCTGTCCTTCGTCTAACGTTTTGTAGCCTTCACCTTGAATTGCTGAGAAGTGTACGAATACATCGTCTCCGCCTTCGCGCTCGATGAATCCAAATCCTTTTTCACTGTTGAACCATTTTACTTTACCATGTTCCATTTTTCTTTTTCCTCCTAATGTCTAACAAAACAAATATTTCGTTATAGTATTTTACTTAACTTATTATACCCAGCTGAATCCGCCTTAAACATGAATTACCAATTTCTTAAAACTTTTTTTAATTCAGCATGATTTTTGTGAACCTCCGCTTGCCTACATTGATGATCAGACCATCGATCAAAGATACCTCAAGAGCAGGATTGCCGACTTTTTGACCATCAATTTTCACTCCACCGTTTCCAATCATTCTGCGTGCCTCGCTCTTAGAAGTCATCATTCCCAATTCTACGAGAAGCTCCACAACGGATATCCGCGTTTCCCCTTTCCATTGTACGACAGGGATGTCATCGGGAACCGCTCCCTTTTGAAAAACGGCTTTGAATTGGGCCTCTGCAGCTTCGGCCGCTTCCCCGCCATGGTACATCCTGACGAGTGTCCGCCCCAGCAGCATCTTAGCATCCCTCGGGTGAAGGCTTCCGTTATCAAGATTTTCCTTGATGCTTTTCTTTTCTTCCAGAGATAAATCTGTGGCCAATTCAAAGTATTTCATCATCAGTTCATCCGGGATGGACATCGTCTTCCCGAACATCTCCTTAGGCGGCTCATCAATGCCGATGTAATTATGTTTTGACTTGGACATCTTATCTTTGCCATCGAGGCCTTCCAGGAGCGGCAGCATCATCACGACTTGTTTCTCTTTACCGTAGTGCTCCTGCAAGCCCCGTCCCATCAGGACATTGAAGTGCTGATCGGTCCCTCCGAGTTCAACGTCACTTTCCAGGACAACGGAATCGTATCCCTGCATCAGCGGGTAGAAGAACTCATGGAGCGAGATTGGCTTTCCTTCCTTCAGCCGTGCCGAGAAATCATTCCGTTCAAGCAGTCTTGCTACTGTGATACTGCCAGCCAAGTGGATGACATCTTCAAGATTGAGGTCTTTCAGCCATTTGGAATTGTAAAAGAGTTTCACTTTTTCCTTATCGAGCACCTTGCCGAACTGTTCAAAATACGTGTGGGCATTATGCTTCACTTCTTCATCCGTCAGCTGCTTCCTCGCTGCCGATTTCCCGGTTGGGTCCCCGATTTTCCCTGTGAAATCGCCGATGATCAGCTGAACAATGTGGCCATTCTCCTGAAACTGCCTCATTTTATTTAAAACAACCGTATGGCCGATATGAACATCCGGTGCCGAAGGGTCCAGTCCCAGTTTGATTTTCAGGGGTGTATTTGTTTTGATTGATTTGGCGATCTTCTGCTTCAGTTCGGCTTCCGGGATGATTTCCTGTACACCGCCGGCATAGATTTCGAACTGCCTTTCTACTTCTTTCAACTGGTCTTCATTCAGGTCTTTCATCCAATCTGCCATCGTGTTCTCCTCCTTAAGAAATAATTTTGAATACAAAAAAACCACCTCCCTAAAAAGGGACGTGGTTATTGCACGCGGTACCACCCTCGTTGAAGATCGCTCTTCCACTCTCAGACATAACGGTTCAACCGTCCTTTGCTACTGAAATTTCACAAAGAAAGCTCGAGGAGGTAATTCACATTCACCTTTATACCGGTTTTCACTACCACCGGCTCTCTGCAATAGGGAGATGAACTGCTACTTATTCCTGTCAACACTGATATTTAAATTAGAAACAGTTTACCGAATCTCACCTGGAAACACAAGGTTTTTTTATTTCATCTTATTTTTTTGCTTTTTTAAATACAGTCCCATCCATATATAGGTTCCCATTAATAAAATGAGGAACACCGGGAGGCTTAACTCAGGCATAAATACCACCTTCTACTTCATGTCTTCGAGTGATGGGTGAAAGATCAGCAGCAGCACAGCAATAAGCGGAACAGAAACAATCAGTGCAAGCAATTTATTTTTAAAATGAAGCCGGATCATGACAAACATGATGATATTAAATAACAACGACCAGCTTGGACCCCATCCATTGTCATAAACAAAGAGGCCCCTCTTATAGAAAATGTATTCAAGAAAGGTAAAATAGGCAACCCATGCGGCTATGTAGATTACTGAATTCTTGCCGTTTGGATAATACCTCAGGTACATCATCAAAACGACCGGCAGAATAATGAAGGAAAAGGTGAGTTCAATGAGGGTATGGTTTAGCCACTCTACCGTCACGGCCTTATACGCCCAAAGCGTATGGTTGTAAAACAAGAAATTATAGGTGAGGTTGCAGATCAAATAATATTGAATTGTCGGGTAGTAGTCCTTCCACCGCTTCCAATCTACAAAAACAACAGCAAATATAATGTAAACTATGACAACAAGCAATAAATACATATCGTGATTCTCCGGTTTTTGTTCTCATTCTGCCACTATTGGCGTTTTTTTATAACAGGGGATATCTTTTTACTAACTCTTCTACTCTCAATTCATATCTGTGTCTCTGGACTTACTGTATAATAAATCGCCGATGTATCGAATATATTTGGGGAAAAAGAAGTATAAAAGGCGACATTAATATTTGTTCCCCACCGAGTGAAGCCACCTGCAAATTCTCCATTGATTCGTAGGTGAATTGACTAAAACTCCTTCTGCGACCTACCAAAACATACGTTATTTGTAGGTAAGTCCATTTAAACGGGAAAAACACCTACAAAAAGTCCTTTGATTTGCAGGCAAATTTGACTGTATACCCTCCTAACACCTGCAAAACAGTGTTTGACAGCAAAAACAATTACTTTATTACTTTAAAGCACTAAGAGGGACTGTCCCTCTTAGCGCTTTAAAGTATTGAAGAGGACCAGCCACGGCTGGTCCTCTGAGGTTATTCGCCTTTCATTTCTTTTACTTTTTCTTGGTGGTTGTCAATCCATTCTTGGGCGACTTCTTCTGCGTCTTGTCCTTCGTCAATTTTGACGATCATATCTTCAATGTCCTTTACCGGCATATTCCACTTGCTCAGGAACTCGTAGGCTTCAGCCGCATCGTCTTTCAGTTCCTTGTTTGTGATGACATGGACTTCTGATGTTTGGAAGAACTCTTCAGGGCTCTCCAATACTTTTAAGTCATAGTTGGCGAACATAGGGTGAGGACGCCAGCCAAGGAATAATACTGGCTCCTCATTTCCCATCATTCGCTGTGCCTGGGCTAGCATCCCGCCTTCACTGGAGGCTACATATTCAAGATCAAGCCCCAATTCTTCAATCATTTCTTTTGAAGTGACCGTCATTCCAGCCCCCTCTTCAATCCCATAGATTTTTCCGCCGAAAAGGTCTTCTTTTCCTTTGATATCCTCGACGGATTCAATTCCCTCTACATATGTCGGAATGACCCAGCCCAGCTCCCCTTCCGTATAGCTGACTGCCGTATCATCAAGTTGGTCTCCGTACTTTTCCATGTAGTTGGCATGCATGACCGGAAGCCATGCGTCCATGAACACATCCAGGTCTCCTCTCGCCAAACCTGTATATACCCCGCCGGCATCCGCCTTTGTTTCGTTGACTGTGTATCCCATATCTTCCAAAATCAGCTTTGCCACTTTAGTTGGCGGTACTGTACTTGTCCACGGAGTTACGCCAAAGGTAACAGTGACACCTTCATTGTTTCCGCCATTCTGTTCTGCATTATCTTCTCCTTCATCATTAGCGCCAGTTCCACAGGCAATCAGCAGGAATGCAGCAAGAACCAAGATGAAGCCAATCTTCCATATTTTCATATCATTGAACCCCTTTTCTTATTTTTTCTGACCCAACCCTTGCGTGATCCGGTCAAGTATAATGGCCAACACAACAATTCCAAGACCGCCGACCAGCCCTAAGCCTACGTTTACACTCGAAATACCAGCCAAAACGGTGGATCCCAAGCCAGGCGCCCCAATCATTGAGGCGATAACCGCCATGGACAAGGCAAGCATGATCGTTTGGTTGATCCCTGCCATGATGGTTGGGACTGCGACAGGGAGCTGAACCTTAGTCAGCATCTGCCACGACGTAGAACCGAATGCTCTAGCCGCTTCCACTATATCCGCCGGCACCTGCCTGATGGCTAGACTGGTCATCCTGACAGCAGGCGGTGTCGCAAATACAAAGGTGGAAATAACCGCCGGAACTTCGCCTAATCCAAACAGCAGGATTGCCGGAATCAGATAAACGAAACTTGGCAGCGTCTGCATGAAGTCAAGGACAGGTCTTACGATTTTATCCAATGCTTCCGATTTGGCGGCAAGAATCCCCAGCGGAACCCCAATGACAATGGAGAACAATGTTGCTACGATAACGACTGCCAATGTTAACATGGCATCCTCCCAAAGATTGACCGAGCCGAGATAAAACACGCCAATCAAAGTGAAGACCGCCACACCTTTCCCCGCGAACCTCCAAGCAAGAAGAATCAGAATGATCGCCATGACCTCAGCTGGAATCCAAACGAAAATATCCGCCACTCCGTTGATGAAAAAGGAAATGATACCGCTGACCGCTTCAAAGAATCCCCCTAAAACGGGAATCAGCCAATCATATACAAAGTCGTTAGTCCATTCTTCCAATGGTAATGTAAAGTAGTTCATTCTGCCGTCACCTCGCTTTGCTCCTTACCGAGTACAAGTCCTGACAGGATGGAAACCCTTACGATGATCCCCATCAGTTTATTGTCCTCCACCACTGCAATCGGGTATCTGGACTCCGCCGCTACACCAATCAAGTCATTCAGGGGTGTGTCAGGTGCCGTTGTGAAATAATCCTGTTCCAGCACATCTTCCACCCATTTATTTTCTTTATAGGCTTTGATAGCCGAATCAATCGTTAATATCCCTTTTAAATTCTTATCTTTGTCGACTACAAAGATACTAGATAAACCGGCATCTTCCATCTTTTTAACCGCCATTCTCGGGCCGTCCTTCCACGTTGTGACCACATCCGGCTTCTTCATGACATTACCGGCAACAAGCACTTTGGAACGATCGACATCTTCAACAAAGTTATAAACATATTCGTTGGCTGGGTTCTCAAGGATTTCTTCTGCTGTCCCAACCTGGACAATCGAACCATTTTTCATAATGGCAATCCTGTCTCCAAGCTTGAGTGCCTCATCCAGGTCATGGGTAATGAACAATATCGTTTTTCCGAGCTTGCTTTGCAGGTGCAGCAGCTCATCCTGCATTTCTTTTCTGATCAGTGGGTCCAGAGCACTGAACGCTTCATCCATGAGAAGGATATCAGAGTCATTCGCAAGGGCACGGGCGAGTCCGACACGCTGCTGCATCCCGCCGCTGAGCTCATCAGGATAACTGTCTTCATAGCCTTTCAAGCCGACATCATGTATGGATTTAAGTGCTTTTTTGGAACGCTCTTCCTTGGCTATCCCTTGTATTTCAAGCCCGTATTCTACATTATCCTGTACAGTCCTGTGAGGGAACAAAGCGAACTTCTGGAACACCATTGCCAATTTTTTTCTTCGGGTGAGCATCAGGTCTTTCTTCTCCATCTCTGTGATATTGTGTCCATCGATCAATACTTCTCCGGCTGTTGGTTCTATCAGCCTGTTTACGAGCCTGATCAGCGTGGATTTGCCGCTTCCTGACAGGCCCATGATGACAAAAAATTCTCCTTCTTTCACTTGAAATGAAGCATTGTTCACACCGACGGTTAAGCCGGTTTCTTCTAAAATCTCCTGCTTGCCTTGTCCTTCCTTCAACCTTTTCAGTCCTTCTGCGGGATTAGAACCAAAGATTTTCGTAAGGTTGTTGACTTCAATTTTGTACATACGCATGTCTCCTTTTATAGACTCTCTGACATTACTATTTGTACTTTTCACCATTTCATACTCAGCGAGATGTATATTTCAGACAAAAAAAAGGACCCAATCGGGCCCTGCTTTCCATATCAGCGGTCATCAGCGCTGTTCCATGTCTTTCCGTCCGTGGAGTTACGGACTGAGTATCGTTCCGCTGTCGTCAACTCTTCTGCTGTAACACCGGGCATAGCCCCCAGTTCGGTATCGATTACATCATTCACGATGGCAGGGTTATTGGTTTCCCTTAAAACGGACTGCAGCTGCTCTTTTGCTTTGTTTCTTCCAGACTTCTGCTTCACCATTCACAACACCTTCCTTTAGGTTTGTTGTAATAGGTTTACCTAATCTGTTCTTCCTATTCGAAGTAAAAGCCGTCTCCAGCATCTCCTTCCAGTAAATCAGAAAAAAGAAATGTCCTTCTCCTCTGACTGCATGGACGCAGGACCTATGATAGTTATCTTGCAAATAGAGTGCTGTTTTCTTTGGCCAGAGATGATCCTTGCTGCCGTACCAGATATGAACGGGAAACGGCGGCTTCCATACATGCAGTTCAAAAGGATTCATCATCGCCGCGATCTCTTCGTATTCAGCCCAACCCTTTGTCCGGTAAGCCTCCAACAAACCCTCTGATGCCTGCTTTTTTAATTGCTTCTTTAAATTAGACAGGTCCCCCCTCTGCCTTTCTTTATAATGTAAACAGAGCAGTAACCGTCTTATACGCCTTGTCCAGCGCCTGTTCACGCGGTTTAATGATCCCCGTATGACGTATGGAACAAATTTATACAGCTTCCTGATCAGTTTCCATCGGAAGGGAAGCACTTTGCTGGCTTCCTTATTCTTAAGGGGAACAGCACTTGCCGCCAACGAAAGAGAGGAGAGCCTGTGCGGATACCGGTAAGCAAATACTTGGGAGAACAACCCTCCATTTGACCAGGCTATAGCATGAGCCTTCTCTATATTCAAATGATCCATAACCGCTTTAACGTCATCGGCATAATCTCCCATGGAGTAGTCGTGAACCAAATCGGAATCACCATATCCCGGTCGGTTCACCATCAGGATATACAATCCCTTTTGCTGCAGAAACTCCTGGTCATAGAATATCGAGGAAGCAATGGACCCCCACCCATGAAAATAAAGGACAGGTGTTCCAGAAACGTCTCCAAGCGTTTCATAAGTGATTTTCCTCCCTGAAGGGTGTGTAAGCACACACCTTTTGATGCCTTGCATAAAGACTATCGTCCTTTCTATCCATCATTTACGTATCTTTTCCCCTGTTACCTTTAGGGTCTTTTCTTAAACTTTGTTGCTATTTACTGTGAAGTTCAAGAGGTATAGCTATATTTCATACAAATTATCCCGGTAAACAAGAAAGAAAAGAGATATTCACCCTGTCCAGTTAGATAAGCCCTTGTAACCGAGGGAAAAATCCGGCCCTTTGGATTTTTCCGATAGCACCAATCTATACGAAAACAGCGTACCTTTAAATACAAACAGGCTTAGATATCACTCTCCGGCATTGGCCCGATTTCACCCAGCATTAGATCTTTATTCCACATGTTACAATCTCAAGTATGAAACATCTTAATCTGTTTATCCTAATATATAAGCAGAACCGGACACGTTTCATTTTTTTCTTAAAGGGAATTATATAAGGAATAATTTAATCGGAGAGGTAGTATATGGGAAAAACTAATTTAGAGAAGAATATTTCCAGCTATATCGGCCGCTTGCTGCGCGAACACTTTGGCCGCGGCCCCGGCAATGTGGTCTGCTCAGTGGCAGGACCCTATGTGGCGGTGCATATATCCAGCTTTTTATCCCCCATGGAAAAATCCCTTATGGACAGCAACCAGACTGTCTATGTTGAGAAAACAAGAGATTTGATGATGGAGACATTAATTCAGGACATTACAGCCTATATTGAATTAAATTCGAATCACACTGTGGCAGAATTCTATTATGACTGGGAACTTGAAGCAAAAACAGGCATGATGATCGCTGTCCTGTCTTCTTTTGATGCAGACCACCCCCTCCCATCCATTGATGAATATAAGAACAGCGACGCAGTCAATAAAGAGATCATTCAAATCAGTACAGCGGTAGAGAAGCCGCCGGTGAATACGTACTCCATCATGATCAATCCCCGGACCTTGCTGATCATCAGGGAAGGAATATTCATCAGTATTGAAAAGGAACTGATCAGGCTTGGCTCTCAGGAGACGTTACGATTAGCAAAACGCAATTTAGAAAAACGGCGGTTACTGGAACATAAACACAAATTTGAAGAGTATTTGAATGCGGAGCTGACTGACCTTTTTGTTGACTGGAGCTTCAATAAAGATAAAAGCCTCATTTTTTTCAACCTCCAACCCTCCAACAAAAGCCTTTGATAATAATATCATTCATGTTATCATAGAAAAGAATTTTCATTATCAACAATAAAAAATTCTAATTCTGATAGCAATGAATGGGCATAGAACCGGACATAAGTCAGAAGAGGAGGATCACGCCTTCTTTTCTGACTTTTTTAATTTCCATATTTTGTAAAAATAATCTATTTGATAAAGGATGATATATACCGGGATGAACATCAATCAACTACCACATAATGAACAAGAACTCTTGTCATGCGTAGATAACTATATTGATAATGTACAGCAGCAAAGTGAACAGCCCGCCACCATAAAGAAGGCCGAGTTAGAGGCGCATATTGAATCTGAGGCAGCAAGACTCTCTTTTCCGTATGAGAAGAATTCTACCTCTGTTCAAACCTATTATACTTTCAATCTTAGCCATCAGA
This sequence comes from Rossellomorea sedimentorum, assembly GCF_046237645.1. Taxonomy (GTDB): domain Bacteria; phylum Bacillota; class Bacilli; order Bacillales; family Bacillaceae_B; genus Rossellomorea; species Rossellomorea sedimentorum. The sequence continues at coordinate 204,950 of NZ_CP143546.1, read as the reverse complement.
ATGTTCAGCTTGAAATATTTTACCGTTATCAGAGTTTCTATACGAGGCATAGTATCCATCCTGTTAAATAATAAAAGAATATAAGAAAAATACCCCCGCGAACCGTTCGTGGGGGTATTCTTTATTTCAATGCAACTGTTCCATGATTTCATCAATGGACACTTGGTTCTCGGGCGATTCATCGATGAGTTTCCAAATCACATTTCCTTTTTCATCAATGCTCTTTTCTAAAACTTTGTTGCTATTTCCTATGAAGTTCAAGAGATATAGTCATAATTCACAAAAATTACCTTGTTCAGTTAGATAAGCCCTTGTATCCAAGAGGAAAATCCGGCACTTTGGATTTTTCCGATAGCAACCATCTATACGAATACAGCCTTCATCAAAGATCCATGAGCCTCCCTGAATATATAGGTCCTGTGTACTGAGTGACTCCTGAACAACTTCCCTCTGTGCCTCATCTTCTGGAAGGAACGCTTTCTTTCCACCCTTGATAAAAGCTTTGCCAGCTTTCATAATAAGCTTCCATTTAGCAATGGATCTATGTCCCATCCCTCTAAAAATACAGTTGTAAATCATTCCAGCAGCGAACGATTCGACGGAGTTATGGCGATAACCTGGGTCCCGCCTGCCGTCAGCTGATCATAGTGCTCACGCAACTGCGCAAGAAATGCTCTGCAAACAAAATACAGAATTTAGCTTATTTTTGTAAAATCTCTTTGACAACTCTTATGAAATAAGGTAAATTACGTAATGTACGAACATTATTTAACTAATTTAAAATTAATATTCGTTTTTAGGAGTGTTATTTGTGGAAAATGTGTTTGATTATGAAGATATTCAATTAATTCCTGCAAAATGTATCGTTAATAGCCGTTCAGAATGTGATACTACTATTGCTTTAGGCGGCCATACTTTTAAATTACCAGTAGTTCCTGCAAATATGCAGACAATAATAGATGAGAACATTGCGGTGTACTTAGCGGAAAATGGATATTTCTATATCATGCACCGTTTTCAGCCGGAAAAACGATTAGATTTTATAAAGGATATGCATGCAAAAGAACTTATCGCCTCTATCAGTGTCGGAGTAAAAGAAGAAGAATACGGATTTGTTGAGCAGTTGGCCTCCGAAGGGGTTACACCTGATTTCATTACAATTGATATTGCTCACGGACATTCAAACGCTGTCATTAACATGATCAAACATATTAAAACGCATCTCCCTGACAGCTTTGTAATCGCTGGAAATGTTGGTACTCCTGAAGCCGTTAGGGAACTAGAGAATGCCGGTGCAGATGCAACGAAGGTTGGAATCGGACCAGGAAAGGTATGTATTACGAAAATTAAAACCGGGTTTGGTACTGGCGGGTGGCAACTGGCCGCTCTTCGCTGGTGTGCCAAGGCAGCAAGCAAGCCTATCATCGCCGATGGCGGCATCCGTACACATGGAGATATCGCCAAGTCCATCCGCTTCGGAGCTTCCATGGTCATGATTGGTTCCCTGTTCGCCGGACATGAGGAATCACCGGGAGAAACAGTGGAAAGAGACGGAAAGTTCTTCAAAGAATATTTCGGCTCCGCTTCTGAATTCCAAAAAGGTGAAAAGAAAAACGTAGAAGGCAAAAAGATGTTTGTTGAACATAAGGGTTCATTGATCGATACGCTGACAGAAATGGAACAGGATCTGCAATCTTCCATCTCCTATGCAGGCGGCAGCACTCTCGATGCCATTCGCCACGTGGATTATGTCGTAGTGAAAAACTCGATTTTTAATGGTGATAAAGTATATTAATAGATAGAACGGGCAAAGTTTTGTACCTTTGCCCGTTTTTTTATTGGGTAATGCCTATTTAAGTCGCGGTATTTTGAGGTTCCTTGCTTTCTGGGTTATGAGTATCATTTTCACTTTCAGCTCTTTTGATGCACTCTGCTTCACGAGCGAGGGACATCATAATTCGCTTCAAGCTGTTGATACTCTTCGCTCATGCTGAAACGTTAAGGATTTTCCCTTCTATATACCCTGCTCCCAATTTTAGAGGACAACTGACACAGCAGCATTCCAATCAGGGCGGCAGCTAGAATGTATACACCGGCAAAAATCTGGAGGGTACCGGAGGCAAGCCCGGCAATGATCACCGAGAACTCTCCTCTTGGCGCCAGAGTGAATCCGGTCTCGAAAGATTCTTTCTTGTTCAATCCGTACCACTGGCCGCCGATAAAGCCGACGATCAATTTATGGAAGATAGACCAGAGAATAACCGCAAAGAGTAGTCCGAATGCCGGTATTTCACTTGTGAACTCCAAAGATATTCCAAAGTTCAGGAAGAAGAATGGCAGAAACAAGTTTCTTACCGGCAGCGCCACTTCCTGAATTTGATCTTTAAAGTTTGTTCCTGCGAACATCAGGCCTGCGAGGAAGGCACCGATGACTTCTGACAGGCCAAGAAGGACCGCAAAGCCTCCATACGCCAATGCCAACCCTATCACATATACAAGCAGATAATCTTCATGCAGGAATTTTTCTATGAGAGTATATCCCTTTTTTTGTATGAAGCGGCTGATAGCCACCGCAATTCCAACTAGCAATGCCACCTTTAAAAAGATCATAAGAAAATCAAGCACACTGAACCCTTCACCGCTCAGGCCTATTAAAATGGTAATCAGGATAGGAGCGACCATATCCTCGAAAATCAAGAGTGTCAGAACATACCCTGACTCTTTCCGGTCCAGCTTTTTGCTGTGTTCAAGCAACTTAAGGGTGATGGAGGAACTGGTTGCATAGACAAGCCCCCCGATTAATAGGGAATTGAAAAGGCTTTGTCCGAACAAAGCGCTGATACCGGCCGTCACTCCCACACCCAAAACCAGATCCAGCAGACCCGGTTTCCAGACTTTCCTGCCTTTTGAAGCTATTTCTTTCAGCGGATACTTCATCCCAAGCAGAAAGAAAAGCAGGATTAAGCCAATCTCCCCGGCTACTTCAATTGTTTTGACTTCATCAAACAGGCCGGCAAATGATATGCCCACACCAAGAAGTATGTAGATGACAATATCAGGGATGCGCAGTACTTTGTTTCCAAAGTAGGCGGTGAGAAATAAAACTAAGAGAAATAAACCAAGGAATAACGGTAAATTCACGTATTGCACACCCTCTCAACTCATAATCAATTTAGTATTTTCCTATACCCCATTTTCCGGCCAACTAAGCTTAGCAGAATCTGTAACCCAGCGGGCTGTTACGGATTGCGAGTGATTGAAGCAGATTAAACTTGTTAAAAAATAAGAAGCATAAAGGTAATCCTTCCTCTAAGCTTCTTGTAGTCAGTATTTTTCAAGGGATCCAGCCACTCCTGACGGCCGTTTTTCACGATATTTTTATTACTAGTCTCTTTTTTTAAGGCTGGCTTCTGCTAGATTACGGCTTTGAGAAGAATTATATTCGTAGTCACTAATTTTAAGAAAAAAGCCTTTTATAATGGCTTTAAAAGTTAGAGAATACATTTGACCCATTAATTAAAACTCTTTTCTCGAAACAGGCAGGAACAACTTAATGCCTCTTTTATTAAAAGGCAGCCACCTCATATCTGAAATCAAATGGCTGGCATATCCCCCTGCACATGCCAGGAGGATGCCTTCCGTCTTTATACTGGCCTGAAGATAATACGCAATGACGACAAAAAAAGCCAATCCGATTAGAGAATGAGTATAGCTTCGGTGCGACACCAGTGAAGCGATCACGATATATACACCGAAAAGCAGAAGCCAGGTCTCAGCAAGGAATATCCCTCCTGCGAGTGCTCCTCCACCTGCCACCGTCAGTAAATGCCGCTTCTTGATAAAAGCAGAAACCAGCATCATTCCCAGCCCTGCCGATATCCCCTTCCACATCTCCTGACCTGCACCAGACCACCAGCTATAGACAATGACAGCAATCCCCATCAGTTGTACCAAGGTCATCAAGAATTTATAAGAAGAAGTAAAAGTATTGCTCAACTTGCCATCTACATCGAGATCCGGAATCAGTCCCGATACTCCCCCCGCTCCTATCAGAACTATTGTATCTGCAGGTGGTGCCTGTATGTAGTGTGCCGCCAAAAATCCAGTGCCTGCCCCAATGATCATATGAGCTGTTCCGTTCATAAACGATCCCTCTTTCTGTCTCATCATGTTGATTCCTTCATTATATAAGGTTAAGCCTTTCTTTACTGCTTTCCAGTGAATTTTGGTACTATTAGATCAGGAGAAGGATTGGAGGGACGTAAGATGAAAAAGCTGATAATTGCTCAGAATATCGAAAAGGAACAGATCGAACATATCCAGCAAATTGTCCCGGATTGGGAAATTATCTCAGGAAAAGACCCGGAACATTGGGAGGGGCACCTTGGGGATGCTGAAATTATTGCCGGCTGGAAAAGGAGTATGGAAGACAAGGCACTTGAAAGCACAGTCGCACTTCGCTGGATTCAAACTTGGAGTGCCGGCGTCGACAGTCTGCCTTTAAAGCAAATGGAGTCTAAGGATATCCTTGTTACCAGCGCCAACGGGGTACATGCCTACCCTATTTCAGAAACCATCTTTGCCATGATGCTCGGCCTGACAAGAAAAATCCATACATATGTAAGGAACCAGGCACAAAAAGAATGGGCCCATTCCGGACTCAAGCTTGAGATTCATGAAAAGACCATCGGTATCATCGGGGTCGGGGCAATCGGAGAGGAAACAGCCAAGATTGCCAAAGCCTTTGGTATGAATGTGCTCGGTGTCCGCCACTCAGGCAGGGAAAATGACTATGTAGACGAAATGTTCAAGACGGACCAGCTGCATGACGTGCTGCCCCGCTGTGATTACATTGTCATTACCGTCCCGCTTACACCAGAAACCCGGGGAATGTTCGGCCAAGAAGAATTCCAAGTAATGAAGGATACAGCTTTTCTTATTAATATCGGCCGTGGAGAAACAATCAATGAAACACACCTTATCGATGCCCTGCAATCCAAAAAAATTGCTGGAGCAGGACTTGATGTTTTTGCCCATGAACCGCTCGAAACAGACCACCCTCTTTGGGAAATGGAGAATGTTATCTTAACCCCTCATACCGCTGGGTCGACCGAATTTTATAATAAGCGGGTGATCGACGACATTTTCATCCCGAACCTGAAAGAATATATCGCCGGAAGGAAACCGTCAGTTAACCTTGTAGATTATCAAAAAGGATACTAGTAAGAAAAAAGCGGCCTATACTCCAAAGAGAACAAGGAGAATCCCCTTTTTAACCATTTGAATTTTTTAACCCCTAGACCGCAAAGCTTGAAACGGATTACACCGATAGGAACACAATTGTTCCCTGAACAATAAGAAAGGCTGTCGTCACTCGACAGCCTTTCTCGTTTATTTCTTTAGCAGCTCATATTGTTGAATTACTTCTTCAGTGATCGCACTGTCTTCATCCAGTCCACTCACTTTTTTAAGAACAGCCGCCACTCCACTTTCTTTAATCATATCCTGAATTTCCATTGCCTGCTCATCTTCTGCAAAGTCGAACAACAATGCTGCCGCAATTGCTTTTGCCAGATTGGAGTATGGCAAGCCTGCTTTCTGTGCTTCTGTCGTCGGGCGAACCAGACGGTCTTCCGGTCCTAATTTTCGAATTGGGGCACGTCCAACCCGAGTCACTCCGTCATTTAAAAATGCATTCTTGAAACGTTCAATATTTTTATTGATATAAGCCATATGGTCTTCTTCATCCAGACCGTATTGCTTCACTAAGTAAGCACCCGTTTCCTTAAGGGTTTCCTTTACCTGGTTTGCAATTTGTTCATCTGCCAACGTCTGATCGATGGTCTCTTTTCCTTGCAGGTACCCGAAGTAGGCAATGACCGCATGTCCTGTGTTCACTGTAAATAATTTTCTTTCGATAAATGGCGCAAGGTCCTCCACGATGGTCATTCCATTCACTGGAGGAATGCTTTCTTTGGTTTCCACAACCCACTCATAGTAAGGCTCGACAAGGACATCCAAAGAATCTTGATCTTGAATCGGCACAATACGGTCAACCGCGGAGTTAAAGAAGTAAACACGGCCGTCCAGCTTGGCCTTTGTTTCATCGTCAAGATTATCCAGTATATGCCCTTTCAAAATATCTGTTGCACCGATTTGGTTTTCACATGCGATGACATAAAGCCTCTCATCTGTAGAGGCAACACGTTTAGCAATACCCTTGGCAATTAACGGGGCGATTCTCGGTAAGATATTGGGACCGATCGCAGTCGTCAGGTATGTGCTGTTTACAATGGTATCAATGACCTCCTCTTCTTGATGAAGGTTATTTAACCCTGAAACATTTTCAATGGTCACAGCCTCTTTGTCTTCTGTTGCCAAAACGACATTATACTGTTTTTCCTCATTCAGCTTGTTAATGATTTGTTCGGCAATATCTACAAAGGTTACATGATAACCGGATTGAGAAAAGAGAGCACCGATAAATCCTCTTCCAATATTTCCAGCACCAAAGTGCACGGCTTGTTTCATCATTATCATTCCTTTAGTAAGTTAGTTTGTAAATAGTCTAAAAACAGGTCTTCCAGTTTTTTTCGAATCATAGGTTCGTTTGAAGATGAGAATATCATCATCGATACTTTATTCTCGATCAAGCTTGTACTGATCATGCTGAGGATTTCCTGTTCCCTCTTACTCATGTTAGCAGGGGCCAGCATCAAAAGCAGACTTTTCATTGGCATTTCCCGTCCATCCATCCCCTTGATCATAAGAGGCTGATCTAGATGGGAAACCTGAAAAATCAACTCCTGGATGCTCTCACTGCGGCAATGAAAGAGACCCATATTGGTATTGGGAATTCCCAGGCCACCCTTTTTCTCCCTCTCCTGCAATTCATGCAAGACTTCTATGGAATCAGTGAGGAGCCCATCTATTCCTGCCTGTTCCACCATTTCATTCAATACGGCCAAATGACTGCCGGCATCTTGTTTTCGATAAACGCGGAAATTATCAAGAATCGACTCAATGCTCGTATGAACATCTTTCATTTCCTGCAAAAGTGCCCTCACTTTAGGCCGCTTTTCTTTTCCAGACTCGTTTACTTTTGCAGAAGGCCTTAAATATCGTTCACCTCTTGTGAACTTCTCTAAGTTACTTTGCAAGTAATTGCGGATTGACCCTATATCTTTTTCATTCAACAGCGGACTCACCAGTGTATAATCCACATCTGTAAAAGGCAGCCTTATAGTTGAAATGACAATGTCATAGGCCTTCAGGGATGCAGACTGGAAATCCTTAAGGGAAAGGATCTCAATCGAATTGATTTCTGTAATTTCTTTCTGGATACGGCTCGCAAGCATTTTCGAGGTCCCAATTCCCGTGGGACAGACCACCACAGCATTGATTTTCACCTTTTCCTCATTCATCAGCAGTGCTGAACCAAAATGAAGGACAATAAACGCTACCTCGTCATCTGGAAAGTGTATATCCTTGAATTCACTTTCCAAACTGGTCTTAACAGCCATAAACAAAACAGGATACTTTTTCTTTATGTCATTCGTCAACGGATTAAACAGCTCCATTTGCTGTTTCAATCGAAAGATAGAAGGTTCCATGTGAGCAAGCAAGCCTTGATATAAAGAAAAATCATCAGACAAATCGACGTGAAGTTTCGTTGATACCTGCTCTATTACCTTTTTAATGAGTTGACCAAGAATGATACTGTCATAATCGATTGAGTCAGCCGCTTGCACCTTGGAGCCCTTTAATATCAAACTTAAAAAATGAATATCCTTATTTGTAATCGATACGGAGAGCCTTTCTCTCAGCTTATCGCCTATCATTTCCAACAGTTTATATTCATGTGTATAGCCGTTTTCTGACTCAACCTCTTCATCCAGTATATAACCACTGCTGGTTCTTTGAATGGTCAAGCATATATGGACAACTAGCCCAATATAGTCACTGTCGATTAATTTTGACTGCTCTTTATTTAAAACGTGGCTGGTTACTGAATCGACAACAAGCATGCTTTCCGCAGGGATGTATCCCAATATCGGCTCAGCCAGGTGGCTGCCCTTTTGAATGAGGTATAAGCTCTCAATAATTTCTTCATAAAAATATACCAGAAAGAAATTTGCAAGCGCATGCCGCTTACTCGCTTCGTCAGCAGAAACCTCAACACCGACTCCCCTTTTTCTCGTGAGGGTAACCGAAAATTTGTTTAACCAGTCGGCCAGCTCATCAAGATACACGGTAAGTGTCGCTGGAGAGATACCCAGCTGATTCGCGAGCACCTGCTTCTTAAAATAAGGTCCTTCATGAAGTAACGTAACCAGCAGGCTTAACTTTCTTTCTTCAGGAGTTTCATCAGTTGGAACGATATCAGTCAACTTTTGAATCAGCTTGTAAATCTGTTCATTCTTACCATCGATGAAGAGCCCCTCGTTCGTCGTGCGTTTTAGTTCCAACTGATGTTCTTGGAGGATCTTTTCTACTGATTTCAAATTACGCTGAATCGTCCTTCCGCTGACACCTATGTAATCAGCAAGAGTTGAAACGGTATGCTTTCCGGATGTCCTTATGATTAAATCAATGATGGATTTCTCCCTGGAGGTAATAAACATCGTATCCACTCATTTCTTTTGGCTCTTTTCTAAAACTATGTTGCTATTAAATATGAAATTCAAGAGATATGGTCATAATTAACAAACATCACCCTGTTAAACAAGAAAGAAAAGAGCTAATTACCCTGTTCAGTTAGATAAGCCCTTATACCATAGGGAAAAATCCGGCACTTTGGATTTTTCCGATAGCAACAATTTATACGAATACAGCCTTCCTTTTATAAGCTTTCCTTTAAGCTTTCTCATTACGTTTTTTCGTGAACATGGGTGCTGGAGGCGGTATCATCGCTGCCAAATCCACTCACTTTTTGCCTCTACACCCCGGCTAGAGACACTTTCTTCGCAAAATCTATCCACTTTTTGTCTCTACAATCCTTCTTTAGTTAAGTAAAGCTGACTTCCAATGCAATAGTACGACTTCATTACTTACAGAAGATAAAGAGGATGACTCTGATCATTAAGAATACTTTCCTTTTAAAAAGCAGAACAGAAAGGCAGGGAAACCCGCCTTTCTCATGTTCACTTTATTTACTGTTGATAAGATCCTTAAGTTCTTTTGCCGATTTCGCTTGAACCATCTGATCAACATTATCTTGTTCCGAACAGATGACTGCGATACCTGAAAGGATTTCCAAGTGTGTACCGTCTTTTCCGGCAATACCGAAAATCAGTTTAGCCTGTTCCCCGTTGAAATCCACGCCATTCGGCACCTGGATAACAGTGAAACCTGACTTAAGGACCGCTTTCTTCGCTTCCTCAGTACCATGTGGAATTGCCACGTTATTGCCCATATAAGTGGTTGTAATCCCTTCGCGTTCAATCATAGCATCAACGTAACTATCCTTTACATAACCGGCTTTCACTAACGCTTCCCCGGCAAATCGGATTGCTTCTTCTTTATTGGCGAATTCCTTGCCGATAAAAATGTTTTCCTCTAGTAGAAGATCATCATCTTTATCCATATTCGGTTCTGTATCGACAGCTTCCTGCTCAGATTCTTCCACCAATTCTGCCTGTTCTTCAGTAATACCATCCTGCAGGCTCGCAATCAATTTATCGTATTCAGGGCTTGATAAGAAATTATCAACTGAAATATGGTAGGCACCAGGCTGCTTGTTCTGTGCACGCGGCGTCAATTCTTCCTGAGTGATGACAACCTGTGCATCGGCTGGGATGTTGCTGATAGCCGTGTTTGTAACAAATACATGCAATCCTGCTTCCTTCACTTTTTTACGAAGAAGGGACGCTCCCATTGCACTGGATCCCATACCTGCGTCACAGGCAAAAACAATCTTGTTCACTTCTTGAGGAAGTGTTCCTTGATTTCCGGAAACATGTCCAGCTACAGAGCTTTTCTTGCCTTTCATTTGTTCCATTTTCTTCGTTGCCGCCTCAATGTCTTCATCCGTAGACTTGCTTGTTTTCAGGATGATGGCGGAGACGACGAAAGATACAACCGCAGCCACAAGCACAGCGGCAAAGTTAGCAACATAAACCATTCCATCATTTGGCGTAACAGCTGTAATAGCGATAATGCTTCCTGGAGATGCAGGAGCCTGAAGACCTCCACCTAACAATGCTAGTGTGAAGACACCGCTCATTCCGCCAAGGATGACAGAAAGGAAAAGCATTGGTTTCATCAATACATACGGGAAGTAAATTTCATGAATCCCCCCGAAGAAGTGGATGATACCCGCACCAGATGCAGACTGCTTGGCAGTACCGCGTCCGAAAAACATAAATGCCAGAAGGACACCAATACCAGGTCCAGGGTTTGCTTCCAATAGGAACAGGATGGACTTCCCTGTTTCTGAAGCCTGATCCAACCCGATAGGCGACAGTACGCCATGGTTGATGGCATTGTTCAAGAATAGAATTTTTGCAGGCTCGATTAAGATACTTGTTAATGGTAATAATCCTGCTTCAATCAGCCAGTCAACGCCTGCTACCAGTACTTCTGTAAAAGCGTCTACAGCAGGACCGATACCAAGGTATGCCAGAACGGCGAGAATACCGCCAAGAATTCCTGCAGAGAAGTTGTTCACGAGCATTTCGAATCCGGAACGAACCTTCCCTTCAATCATTTCATCAAACTTCTTGATGACATATCCGCCTAGAGGACCTACCACCATCGCACCTAAGAACATTGGAGTATCTGGAGCACCGACAATGACACCCATTGTCGCAATCGCACCCACGACTCCTCCCCGCTGATCATGAATCAGCTTACCTCCTGTATAACCAATTAACAACGGCAGGAGATAGATAACCATCGGTCCAACTAAATTGGCAAGGCTTTCATTTGGAAAGAAGCCAGTTGGAATGAAAAGGGCCGTAATCAATCCCCAAGCTATGAAAGCCCCGATATTCGGCAGGACCATCGAACTGAGGAAGTTACCAAACTTCTGCACTCTTACTTTTATAGTAGATTGAGACATATATTATCTTCCTTTCATCAATCATGAATAGCATTAATCCTTGATTCCATCATAATGGATGGAGTGACAGCGCTTCAATACTGATGAAAACTAACTTTGTCGCTTCTGTCACGACAAACCTATTGTTTCTCGAATATTCCTTCTTATTCTCTTAATGAAAGGCTCTCAAACGCTAGTACAAAAGGAAAAAGCTATGACCGATAATAAACCAGTCATAGCTTAATAAGGCTTAAAAACAGTACCATGAATTAGAGAAATCCAAATAGAGAGAATACAGTTGAATAATCTTTAGCGTTAATCATTTATATTTTACGCACGACATACTTACGGGTGAATTTGAGATCATATGTATTTGGCGAATATCCGATGATTTAATTTCATTCGCCTGAATTTCCACTTTTTCTTTTATATATGGCATAATGGTAGACAATGAACACACAACACACCGGCCAGCTCAAGATGGAAAGGGCATTAGTTGATAGACGCGGCCCTCCTCCTTAATAATCCATCGATAGCCTGCGTTAGTAAGGAGTGACCAAAATGAATTTTACTTTCAAACCTCTAATTATCGAATACGTAAAAGAAATTGACTCATGGAATTATGAAGGCTTTGTGGAAGAAGTCTTGATGACCCCCTATTTCGAGTCATACAATGAAACGGGAACCTTAATAGGGCCTGGTGGCTGTGAGGGCTTTGCAGCGTTTCTGGATAATAAGCCTGCAGGATTATTTGAATTTAATATACAAGGCAGCACAATGGAGATAGGTTTGGCGCTAAAACCTGATTTGGTTGGCAGAGGATTAGGAGTACCTTTTGTCAATCAAGGGATCGAGTTTGGTATCGACCATTATCAATCCCAACTTAACTTTGTAAAATTAGTAGTGGATACCAAAAACAAGGCAGCAATTCGTGTCTATGAAAAAGCAGGGTTTGAAGAAGTTGACCGGACGGACAGCGAAATCGAAATGAGAAAATCTTTGTAAGGTATTGCTGGGAAAGTTAAGTGATTCTTTACTAAGAGCGTGCATTAAATGAATATTAAGACCTTAAGAAGTAATAAATATTAAAAAGAAGCATTGTACATGGTGTACAATGCTTCTTTTCTAATTTAACTGTTTACTCAACAGTAACTGATTTCGCAAGGTTACGCGGTTTATCCACGTCACAGTCACGGTGAAGTGCTGCGTAGTAAGAAATCAATTGCAATGGTATTACAGAGATAAGAGGTGTTAATAATTCATTCACTTCAGGGATGACGAAACGGTCGTCTTCCTCTTGAAGCCCTTTCATGGAGATGATGCAAGGATTAGCTCCGCGGGCTGCTACTTCTTTTACATTTCCGCGGATACCAAGGTTCACCGCTTCTTGAGTCGCAAGAGCAATAACAGGTGTACCTTCTTCAATCAGGGCAATTGTTCCGTGCTTCAATTCTCCGCCGGCAAAACCTTCTGCCTGGATGTAAGAGATCTCTTTCAGCTTAAGAGCTCCTTCGAGACCTACATAGTAGTCCAGGTGGCGGCCGATGAAGAAGGCATTGCGTGTCGTTGCCAAATAGTCACGGGCTATCGTTTCAAATTCTTCTTTCTCATCAATTAAAGCTTCCATAGCTGTTCCGACAATTCCAAGCTCGTGAATCAAATCAAACCCAGGCTCGATTCCACGTGCTTTTGCTGTTACGTCAGCAAGGATGGAGAGTACAGCGATTTGAGCTGTATATGCTTTTGTGGAAGCAACCGCAATCTCTGGACCCGCATGAAGAAGCAATGTGTAGTCTGCTTCACGGGAAAGTGTAGAACCAGGAACATTCGTGATCGTCAATGATCTGTGTCCAAGCTCTTTCACCTGTACAAGCACGGCACGGCTGTCGGCTGTTTCACCGCTTTGTGAGATGAAGATGAATAATGGCTTCTCAGACAGTAGAGGCATGTTGTAGCTGAATTCACTTGCTACATGAACTTCTACCGGGATTTTCGCAATATTCTCAATGAACTGTTTTCCAACCAAACCGGCATGGTAGCTCGTACCTGCTGCAATAATATAGATACGGTCTGATGAGTTCATCGCTGAAATGATATCTTCATCGATGACCAATTCCTGATCATCATTGCGGTAAGCACCGATGATTTTACGCATAACCGCAGGCTGCTCGTCGATTTCTTTCAGCATGTAGTGCGGGTATGTGCCTTTCTCGATGTCACTGGCATCCAGTTCAGCAGTGTATGGCTCACGGGAAACTTCTTTGCCTTCAAGGTCTTGGATCGTAACTTTTTCTTTCGTTACGATAACCGTTTCTTTATCCATCAATTCCACGTATTGGTCAGTCACCTGAAGCATTGCCATTGCATCACTTGCAACCACATTGAAATCATCGCCTAGGCCTACAAGCAGCGGGCTTTTGTTCTTCGCAACAAAGATTGTTTCATCATTTTGATTATCCAAAAGCGCAATTGCATAGGATCCTTTAAGAAGCTTAAGCGTTGTACGGAACGCCTCTTCCACTGTGCTGCCTTCGTTGACCAATTTTTCAATCAGCTGCACGACAATCTCAGTGTCAGTATCACTTTTCAAAGTGACTCCTTCCAGGTGTTCACGCTTTAGAGCAGAGTAGTTTTCAATTACTCCGTTATGCACAAGTGTGAAACGCTCTGAAGTTGATTGATGAGGGTGAGCATTGACCTTGCTTGGAGGACCGTGAGTCGCCCAGCGTGTATGACCGATACCCGTGTTGGATAAAACCGCTTCATCTACATTGTCACGAAGATCCGCAATACGGCCTTTTTCCTTGAATACATGGACTCCGTCAGCATTTTTCACGGCGATTCCAGCAGAATCATAACCGCGATACTCAAGCTTCTCCAGTCCTTTTAACAAAATTTCTTTAGCATCACTATTTCCGATATATCCTACGATACCACACATAAATTCTTTTCCTCCCTGATAAACAAGGGGGCAGTAAGCGCGGGGGCCTCTTGCCCCCTTATCTCTGATTATATTTTTGCATTTCCTTTCTTTTGTCCACCAAGTTGCCTCGGTATTTTGAGAAAGAAATTGACGGCTCTGCTTTAAGCCGGGAGGCATCCGCCGAACAATCGATGAACCTCCACCTCGTCAACTAAACCAGCTTCGTCCGCGGTTCAGTCCTGGCGCTTTTTAATCTTTATTAACCTCTATCCTCCTAAGTATCTTTAGAATGGTTTCCGAATACTCAAAAGAGATTCAAAAACAGGATAATCATACAATACCCCTAATGAATCCGTCAATAAAAATCTTTCAGCACACTAAATTAGACATTGTCGATATTTCGCTCATTTCTTACGCCTTCAGGTACAATGACAGAAAAATTCTGCACAAAGTTACCTTTTAATACAGCCCGAAGATGGCTCAAGAAACAGGTTTCACCCAAATGAGACAAACATCATAGTTATTGAGTGCTTACTTAATTTTCCCGATTTACAGGGTATTAAACCCAATACTTAGAGGAAAGGGGCATATTAAGAAAATATGCATAAGAGGCTCCGAAGGTCCCTCTTATGCATACCCATTTCTTTTTTTCTATTTTAATCCCATTTCTTCCTGCACGACCTGGGCAATCTCGTCTACATATTTTTCACATAGTTCTTCTGTCGGAGCTTCAGCCATTACCCTTACCAATGGCTCCGTACCGGAAGGACGGACAAGGATTCTGCCGTTGCCGTTCATTTCCGCTTCAACTTTCTCGATGACCTCTTTGACCTTGGTGTTATCTGTTACGTGATATTTATCCGTCACTTTAACATTAACCAATTTTTGCGGGAACTTTTTCATTTCTCCTGCAAGTTCTGATAATGATTTGCCCGTTAATTTCATAATATTAACTAACTGAATTCCCGTTAACAGGCCGTCTCCTGTTGTGTTGTAGTCAAGGAAGATAATATGTCCGGACTGCTCTCCGCCCAACGAATAATTATTCTTTCTCATTTCTTCAACTACATAGCGGTCCCCTACAGCGGTCTGGATGCTCTTGATGTCATTAGATTCCATTCCTTTGTGGAAGCCAAGGTTGCTCATGACAGTCGAAACAACAGTGGACTGCTTCAAACGCCCCTCTGATTTTAAATGCTTGGCGCAAATGAACATAATCTGGTCACCGTCTACAATTTCACCGTTTTCATCAATTGCAATCAAGCGGTCTCCATCACCATCAAAGGCAAGGCCGACATCCGCTCCTTTTTCTTTCACCAGCTGCGCAAGGGATTCTGGATGCGTTGAACCTACACCATCATTGATGTTTAAGCCGTTGGGAGATGCACCCATTGTAATAAGATCGGCATCCAGGTCCGCAAATAGATGCGGCGCAAGGGAGGATGTAGCTCCATGTGCACAATCAAGGGCAATCGTAAGTCCTTCGAATTCCTCATCGACAGACTGTTTTAAATACTGAAGATACTTCTGTCCGCCTTCGAAATAATCGCTGACTTGGCCTAAATCGGCACCAATCGGACGAGGAAGTGCATCGTCTTCTTGATCAAGAAGCTCTTCGATTTCTTTTTCCTGATCATCCGAAAGCTTAAATCCATCAGACCCAAAGAACTTGATTCCGTTATCTCCGACAGGATTATGCGATGCAGAGATCATGACTCCCGCCTGTGCATCCAGGGCCTTCGTCAAATAGGCTACACCTGGTGTGGAAATGACTCCAAGGCGCATAACTTCCGCCCCAATTGACAGCAAGCCTGCCACAAGGGCCCCTTCCAGCATATGTCCTGAAATTCTCGTATCACGGCCGATAAGGATTTTCGGACGGTCTGCGTCTTTTGTCAAAACATATCCGCCAAATCGTCCCAATTTAAAAGCTAACTCTGGAGTCAGCTCTGTATTAGCAATTCCTCTTACACCATCTGTGCCAAAATACTTTCCCATTGATATCGCTCCTTAAGTGGACTTAAAAAATGAATATTATTAAGCCGGTATTTTCTCTTGTATTTGGATTGTCACTTTATTTTTCGTCAATTCCCATTCGATGTTTTCAGGCCCCTCAACTTCAATTTCAATTTCGTGCTCGCCGGGGGTCAATCCTGATACGTTTGCAACCAGTGAAAAAGAGTCAGAGTCAACGCCATTGAGATCCTCTTTAAAGCCGGACACAGTTATATCCACCGCGCCGGACGCAGGATTGAGGAACTCATATTCCATGTCCTCTTCAGCACCTTCAAGCGTTATGGCATTGCCCATGACTGTTTTTTTCTCTGCTTCCTTTATATTTATCTTCACTTCCACTACCTCGGGTGATGTTTTGTTGACACCCTCCGGAAGGATAAGCGGCAGTTCGAGTGTTGTATCTTTCTTCACATTGCTGAGATCCAATTCTGCTGTCAACTCATTAATCGACCGGAGAAGAGCATCTCTTCCAAACACCGTCACTTTTTTAGGGGTAACGGTTATCGATTCCACTTCAACCCCCTCAGGAAGTTGACCTGTTTGATTGACAGTAACTGAGACTTCTTTGCTCGGGTTAGTCACCTCTATCGTAACCGCGACGGTTTCAGGATCGATCGCAACATCCAACTTGTTATAGTCCCGGTCAAGCACCTGAACTCTAGCTTCTCTAGTAACAGTCCTGTCAATGCCACTGTTAACATCAGGAGTGGCCACGACATAGGCAATCCTTTCAATGACATCTTTCGCCCCTGTGATTTCTACTTTTCTAGGCTCGGCTGTGATAGTCTCGGTTTGGAAACCTTGTGCCAGCAGAGCTTCATTGAATTCAGGTTCGACTGCAAATTCTTCGGTCACTTTTTCCTGGATGGAGACGTTAGCAAAAGAAGGATTAAGCTTCACTTGCAATTTGTCAGAAATCCCATCTATCTTTAACTGCACCTGATGGTCACCAATTCCAAGATCATTCAGGTCTGCATATACATGAAAATCCCGTAAAGTCTTCGCAGAGGTCACCAGGTTCTTGGGACCTTCCACCTCAATATTTACCGTTTCAGGCACCCCGCTCACAAACAGGTTCTCCTTGTCATAAAAAATCTCAACAGGCACGTTTTGGATGGTTTCCGTGTTTTCCTGCGGATTGCTGCTTTCACTTCTTTGTACAGCCATCTCATCAAAATTCACAGAAGCATAGAGTACAAAGGCTAAAAGCAAACCAACTATTCGCATAAACCAGCGGTTCTCTATGAATTTATCCATTGTCTCTCTTCCCCCTCCAGCTCCATTTTGTAGAGGAAGCACTTGCTTTTTCTCCTATCAACTCATGTTCGAGAATCAGTTTTAAGTCCTCCACCGAAACATCACGCTTTAAATCCCCGTTCATTGTAACAGAAATACTGCCAGTTTCTTCTGAAACGATGATCGTTATACTGTCGGTCACTTCACTGATTCCCAATGCAGCCCTGTGCCTTGTTCCCAGTTCTTTTGAAATGAAAGGACTTTCTGATAACGGCAGGTAACAGGCCGCAGCTGCAATCTGCTGCTTCTGAAGGATCACCGCTCCATCATGCAGCGGAGTATTAGGAATAAAGATATTAATCAGCAGTTCTGAAGAGATCTTTGAATGAATCGGTATACCTGTTTCTATGTATTCACTCAGGCCCGTTTCACGTTCAATGGATAGGAGAGCCCCTATCCTTCTTTTGGCCATGTAACTGACCGCCTTCCCAATCGCCTCGATCATATTCCCCTGCTCTTCTTCCTCCTGATTTCCGCTTCTTGAGAACAGCCTTCCCCTGCCAAGCTGTTCCAGCGCTCTCCGAAGTTCCGGCTGGAAAATGATGATGATGGCCAGGATTCCCCAGTCAATCGCCTGATCAACCAACGACCTTAATGTGTCCAGACCAAGCAGTCCGCTCAGCCCTCTCACGATAATGATGACAAAAATACCTTTCAAGAGCTGAACGGCTTTTGTCCCTTTAATAAGCATTATTAATTTGTAGATGACAAACCATACAAGGAGTATGTCAATAATATCTGACGCATAATCCAGTACGGAATAATTTGAGTAAACATCAATAAACGGCATATAGTATCCTCCAATAGAAGTGATCTAAAGGGATAGCCGTGAAAATGGCTATGTAATTAGTAACTTCCTTATTATATCATAAAGAGTCCCTGGACACTGAATAATAACAAGAAGGCAATATAAAAGAAGACACTATCCTAGTCTTTTAGCATAGTGTCTTAAGGGAAAGAACCGTTATCCTGACTGAAACAGGTCCCTTCCACTCTTATTTACCCTCCGGCTGATCCTCAAACCAGCTTAACGTTTCTGTAAACCCCTTTTTTATTTGATACCATAACCATTCGAATGCCGCATCAATTTCTTTGATTTCCCCGGTTACGCTTCCGGCAGAAGCTAGGTACTGATTCCCGTTAATGACCGTAATATCTCCATTGACCTTTCCTTCAACCTTCACATCACCGTTTTTCACCGTAATGTTTCCATCGATTACTTTTCCCTCGGGCACAATGACCGTGTGGCCCTGGACAATCAGATCAGGCTGTTTCGTAAAGGAAAATTCATCGCTTTCATTCCATGAGGAAAAGAGGCTGCCCATCATCAAGATGAAAAACAGGGAAGCTGCAGTCATAAAAGGATGGTGCCGGAGCCATCTTTGCACTCCCACTTTCTTCTTTTCCCTAGGCAGGTTTGCCATTACTTTACTTGTAAAATCCTCAGGTGCATGTATATGTGATGTGCTTTGCACAAGTGCGATTGTTTTTTTCATTTCATGGAAAAACTGCTGACAGTCTTCACACCTTTGAAGATGTTCTTTCAGCTTTGTTTCATGAGCTTGAGAAATTTCTTCATCTAAGTATTCATGTATATATTCTTCATACTCTTTAGAACAACAAGATTTCAAAGGCTTCACACCCTTCCTACATGTTTCTTAATTGTTTTCTGAGAGCTTCCCGCCCTCTATGTATTCTTGTTTTCACCGTTCCTAAAGGCAGGTCCAGAATTTCACTGATCTCCAGAAGTGACAGTTCCTCAATATACTTCAGGACGATCGCCGACCTGTATTTATCCGGAAGCTTGAGAATCTGCCTCTGGATTTCTGCCTGAAGTTCCATCCCTTCAACCTCTTCTTCCGGCAGCTGCCCTTCTGCGGCTACTTGAGAATACATTGTTAATCCTTCTGTACCTGTAACCTCTGCATCAAGATAATAATCAGGTTTCTTTTTCCTGATTCGGTCGATGCAAAGATTTGTCGCAATCCGGTAAAGCCATGTTGAAAATTTCCTCTTTTGATTAAAGGTATGGATATTGACATAGGCCCTTATAAAAGCCTCCTGTGCTATATCTTCAGCTTCATGGCGGTTACCCAACATACGGAAACAAATCTGGAATACTTTATCTTTATAAAGTTCAACCACCTCAGCAAATGCATCCTGATCGCCTCGCAGCACCTGCTTAATTCTTTTATTGACTAACGCATCCATTTTATACCTCCGCTCTATGCGGCTATACATATATACGAACGTATAGCAAAAAGGTTTCAATTTTTTTCATCTATTCTATCCTAACAAATTTTAACAAGAAATGTTTGCATTTTTTAAATTTGGGGTATAAAGGGACTAAATAATGTCGGAAACGAGGTAATTAGTGTGGGGAGAACTGAATTACTTGAACAAATAGAAGAGCATAGAAACCAGATGGTAGAGTTGGCACTTCAATCATCCTTTGCAAATGAAAAGGTCGTTGAAATCAGTTCAAAGCTTGATCGTCTGCTTAATACGTTCCACCAAAAAATGCACAAACAATAAAAGCAGCTTCCTCCGGGAAGCTGCTTTTATGATTACAGTAATTTTTCTCCGAAAAGAGAACCCATTAGAGCAACGGCAACAGATGCGGTTCTATTCTTGTCATCTAAAATCGGATTGACTTCCACAAATTCTGCCGATGTAATGAGATGAGATTCGGCAAGCATTTCCATCGCCAAGTGGCTTTCACGGTAGCTGATACCGCCCAGCACAGGTGTACCAACTCCTGGCGCATCACCTGGATCCAACCCATCAAGGTCTAGAGACAGATGCACTCCATCCGTTTTATCCTTAAGGTAATTAATAGCTTCTTCCATCACTTTCGTCATACCCATACGGTCGACTTCATGCATTGTAAATACTTTAATGCCGCGCTCTTTGATTAATTCTCTCTCCCCTTCATCCAAGGAGCGAGCCCCAATGATGACAATATTCTCCGGCTTCACCTTAGGAGAATATCCTCCGATGCGTGTCAGGCTTTCATCGCCGATTCCTAAGCTTACAGCCAAAGGCATTCCGTGTATGTTGCCTGACGGAGAGGTTTCACTGGTATTCAAATCGCCATGCGCATCATACCAGATGACCCCAAGATTCTCATAATGTTTTGAAACCCCTGCCAGCGTCCCGATTGCAATACTGTGATCGCCACCCAATACCAGCGGAAAATCATTCCCAGAAATGACCTCATCCACTTTATCAGCCAGCTTTTGGTTTCCTTCTGCAACCGCTCTCAAATTTCTCAAATTTGAATCAGAGGTATGAACTCTTTCAGGTTGTGCAATTTCAATATTACCTAAGTCATTTATAGTATGGCCAAGATTCTCTAATCTTTCCGCCACCCCTGCATAACGGATAGCACTTGGTCCCATATCTACTCCACGGCGCATTTGCCCCAAATCCATCGGTACGCCAATAATTGAAATATTCTTTTTCATTAGAAGTTCCTCCTCAACCCAATCTACCTCCATTGTAACGAACAAAACACCAATGACTCAACCGGACAAAATGGTGTATATATATTCAAAAGCGGAAGCGGGCGTTTAGCGCCGTACGGATTTGAGCACTGCCGCATTGAGATAAAGGAAACACAACGAACGAAGTGAGTTGATGTTCATTTCCCTTTGAAAAAAAGCGGTTCTTAACTAAGAGAGTTTTCATAATAGAAAAAGTCCAGGTGCCGACTTTTTCTTGGAACTACCTGGAAGGATAGTAGGAAATGAACTAGTTGACTTATCACAAAGGAGGCAGTGACAAATACGCTAGGCGCTGCCCGCTGGAGCTGGACGGATTCAAAAGCGGAGGGGACTGTTCAGAGGCGTACAAAATGACCAGGCCCCGCATGAGATAAAGGAATCACGAAGAGCGAAGCGAGTCGATGATGACTTATCGCAAGGAGGGGACTGGCATTTTGCTAGCCTCTAGGCCCCCGGAGCTGGACGGATCAAAAGCGGAAGCGGGCGTTTAGCGCGGTACGGATTTGAGCACTGCCGCATTGAGATAAAGGAAACACAACGAACGAAGTGAGTTGATGTTCATTTCCCTTTGAAAAAAAGCGGTTCTTAACTAAGAGAGTTTTCATAATAGAAAAAGTCCAGGTGCCGACTTTTTCTTGGAACTACCATGAAGGAAAGTAGGAAATGAACTAGTTGACTTATCGCAAAGGAGGCAGTGACAAATACGCTAGGCGCTGCCCGCTGGAGCTGGACCGATCAAAAACGGAGGGGGCCTGGTCTAAGGGATACGAATTGGACCAGCTCCATCTGAAGGTTTTATAACAGTTTTTTCTTAAACACCTTATTATACACGGATTTCTCTTTTATAATAGGGTGTTTCATCGCTAATCACCCTACTACATATGAATATTTCCCCTATAATAGGGTGTTTCTCCACTAATCACCCTACTATAAATGAACTTGTCCTTTATAATAGGATGTTTTTTCGCTGATTACCCTACTACAAACGTACGTATCCTTTATAATAGGTTGTTTCTCCACTAATCCCCTTGCTAATAATCTCTTTTAGCGTGTATCCTTCCTTTTGAAACACAAAAAAGCTTCCAGATAAATTTATCTGGAAGCTTTTCCTGTTTAATGAGCCATGAAGGACTCGAACCTTCGACCCTCTGATTAAAAGTCAGATGCTCTACCAACTGAGCTAATGGCTCTCAATGGCTGGGCTAGCTGGATTCGAACCAACGCATGTCGCAGTCAAAGTGCGATGCCTTACCGCTTGGCTATAGCCCAATGTCAGTGAAAATAAAAAGGACATCCATTAACATGTCCATTTACTTCTGTAATTATTCATAAAAATGGTGGAGGGGGGCAGATTCGAACTGCCGAACCCGAAGGAGCGGATTTACAGTCCGCCGCGTTTAGCCACTTCGCTACCCCTCCAAATAAAATGGTGCCGGCAAGAGGACTTGAACCCCCAACCTACTGATTACAAGTCAGTTGCTCTACCAGTTGAGCTACACCGGCATTTCATTGGAATGTTATTACTTTATTAAATTGATAAGTGAAAATGGTGGAGGATGACGGGATCGAACCGCCGACCCTCTGCTTGTAAGGCAGATGCTCTCCCAGCTGAGCTAATCCTCCGAATTAAGTTTAAAACACTTTTTAAGGATGCTTATTTTGCTTCGCTGCGCTTCGCAAAAAAGCTTGGTGACCCCTACGGGATTCGAACCCGTGTTACCGCCGTGAAAGGGCGGTGTCTTAACCGCTTGACCAAGGGGCCATCTTATAAAACTAGTAAGCTTCCAACCGGGCTCGAACCGGTGACCTCTTCCTTACCATGGAAGTGCTCTACCTGACTGAGCTATGGAAGCAATGGCTCCGCAGGCAGGATTCGAACCTGCGACCGATCGGTTAACAGCCGATAGCTCTACCACTGAGCTACTGCGGAACGAAAAGCCTGGCGACGTCCTACTCTCACAGGGGGAGATCCCCCAACTACCATCGGCGCTGAAGAGCTTAACTTCCGTGTTCGGCATGGGAACGGGTGTGACCTCTTCGCCTTAATCACCAGACAAATATTGCTTGTAACTTGAAAGGACAAAACTTATTATATCAACTTTTCATGAAAAAGCAAGTGCTAATATAAAAATTGTTCTCTCAAAACTAGATAAAGTATGAAGAAAAGAAAGTATTCCGAGTTTCGCTAATAAAGTGTGGTTAAGTCCTCGATCGATTAGTATCTGTCAGCTGCACGTGTCGCCACGCTTCCACCTCAGACCTATCTACCTGATCATCTTTCAGGGATCTTACTCACATAAAGTGATGGGAAATCTCATCTCGAGGGGGGCTTCATGCTTAGATGCTTTCAGCACTTATCCCTTCCGCACATAGCTACCCAGCGATGCCTTTGGCAAGACAACTGGTACACCAGCGGTGCGTCCATCCCGGTCCTCTCGTACTAAGGACAGCTCCTCTCAAATTTCCTGCGCCCACGACGGATAGGGACCGAACTGTCTCACGACGTTCTGAACCCAGCTCGCGTACCGCTTTAATGGGCGAACAGCCCAACCCTTGGGACCGACTACAGCCCCAGGATGCGATGAGCCGACATCGAGGTGCCAAACCTCCCCGTCGATGTGGACTCTTGGGGGAGATAAGCCTGTTATCCCCGGGGTAGCTTTTATCCGTTGAGCGATGGCCCTTCCATGCGGAACCACCGGATCACTAAGCCCGACTTTCGTCCCTGCTCGACTTGTAGGTCTCGCAGTCAAGCTCCCTTGTGCCTTTACACTCTGCGAATGATTTCCAACCATTCTGAGGGAACCTTTGGGCGCCTCCGTTACTCTTTAGGAGGCGACCGCCCCAGTCAAACTGCCCACCTGACACTGTCTCCCACCCCGATAAGGGGCGCGGGTTAGAAGTTCAACACAGCCAGGGTAGTATCCCACCGACGCCTCCACCGAAGCTGGCGCTCCGGTTTCTTAGGCTCCTACCTATCCTGTACAAGCTGTGCCAAAATTCAATATCAGGCTACAGTAAAGCTCCACGGGGTCTTTCCGTCCTGTCGCGGGTAACCTGCATCTTCACAGGTACTATAATTTCACCGAGTCTCTCGTTGAGACAGTGCCCAGATCGTTGCGCCTTTCGTGCGGGTCGGAACTTACCCGACAAGGAATTTCGCTACCTTAGGACCGTTATAGTTACGGCCGCCGTTTACTGGGGCTTCGGTTCGCACCTTCGCTTGCGCTAAGCACTCCCCTTAACCTTCCAGCACCGGGCAGGCGTCAGCCCCTATACTTCGCCTTACGGCTTCGCAGAGACCTGTGTTTTTGCTAAACAGTCGCCTGGGCCTATTCACTGCGGCTCTCTCGGGCTTGCACCCTACCAGAGCACCCCTTCTCCCGAAGTTACGGGGTCATTTTGCCGAGTTCCTTAACGAGAGTTCTCTCGCTCACCTTAGGATTCTCTCCTCGCCTACCTGTGTCGGTTTGCGGTACGGGCACCTTTTTCCTCGCTAGAGGCTTTTCTTGGCAGTGTGGAATCAGGAACTTCGGTACTATATTTCCCTCGCTGTCACAGCTCAGCCTTATGGTGACGGGATTTGCCTCATCACCAGCCTAACTGCTTAGACGCGCATATCCAGCAGCGCGCTTACCCTATCCTCCTGCGTCCCCCCATCACTCAAACGGAAAAGAGGTGGTACAGGAATATCAACCTGTTATCCATCGCCTACGCCTTTCGGCCTCGGCTTAGGTCCCGACTAACCCTGAGCGGACGAGCCTTCCTCAGGAAACCTTAGGCATTCGGTGGACAGGATTCTCACCTGTCTTTCGCTACTCATACCGGCATTCTCACTTCTAAGCGCTCCACCAGTCCTTACGGTCCAGCTTCACAGCCCTTAGAACGCTCTCCTACCACTGACACCTGTTGGTGTCAATCCACAGCTTCGGTGATACGTTTAGCCCCGGTACATTTTCGGCGCAGAGTCACTCGACCAGTGAGCTATTACGCACTCTTTAAATGGTGGCTGCTTCTAAGCCAACATCCTGGTTGTCTAAGCAACTCCACATCCTTTTCCACTTAACGTATACTTTGGGACCTTAGCTGGTGGTCTGGGCTGTTTCCCTTTCGACTACGGATCTTATCACTCGCAGTCTGACTCCCATGGATAAGTCTTTGGCATTCG